>DASTYR010000087.1:0-5657 GCA_035764795.1 Solirubrobacterales bacterium
GGCGATCTGGCTCAGCAGCTCCAGCTCGAGGTCCCTGCGGGGCACCTGGCCCCTGACCTCCTCGCCGAGTGGCAGCGTCTCCCCCTGGCGCGAGTAGTCGATGCGCAACGAGGTGACGCCGAGCTCCGTCAGGGAGCGAGCGGTACGCGTCCAGAACGAGTTGACCCCGGAGCGTGCCGGAGGCCCATGGCCAGGAAGGAAGAGCAGCGCGGCGCGAGGCTCGCCGGTCGCCTCGCTGACGATGCCGCCGACCGGGCCCTCCGAGGTCGGGATCAGGAGGGGACGATCGGTCAAGGCTGCCTCGCCTCGACGAAGGCGGCCAGGTTCGCGAGACTCTCGAAGTGCTCGGCGCCGACTTCGTCGTCGGCGATGCGAACCCCGAACTCGTCCTCGATGAAGGCGATGATTTGCTCCAGCTCGAGCGAGTCCACCACCCCCGTCGCCAGCGGATCCCTGCCGTCGTAGCGCTGATCGAGGAGCTCCTCGACGATGAACTCCTGGAGCCTGCGCTCGATCTCCGCGGGACGCGCCCTCATCGCGCCTCACCGGCCGTGCGCTCGTCGAGCCAGGCGGCGACCGCGGCGGCGAGTCGCGGGTGGTTCTCAGCGCCGAAGTACCACCTGCCGGGAACCTCTATGCGCCCGAAGCGCTCCGGCAGCGGCTCTGGCTCCTCCCGCTCGCGGAGCGGATAGCCGATCGCCGTGCCCTCCCCGTCGAAGCCGGCGAGCGCCGCCGCCACCTCCGCGTCCGCCTCGTCCGCCCGTTCGCGCACCCGGGCCGGCACCGGATACCCGTAGGCCATCCCGGGCGTGGATCCGCTCGTCATCATCTCCCTCGGGGTCGGACCCGGTGCCAGCGGCTCGGAGCGCTTCGCCAGGGTGCGGAAGTAGGAACCGGGTCGCAGCGCCGGCTGCACCAGGAGCAGCTGCTCGCCGGCGGTGTGGCTTCGAGCCAGCGAGGCGACCGAGCCGCCGAACATGAAGCCGGCGAGGATCCAATCGAGCTCCGGGCAGCGCCTGGCGGCCTCGCTCGCGGCGTCGACGGCCGCGTCGCGAAGATCGTCGAGGTCGACCTCGGCCAGGTCGCCATAGCTGTCGCCGTAGCCGGGGTAGTGAAAGACGAGCCCGGCGCCGCCCAGCTTCGCCATCGCGAGCGCGGCGGAGCGCAGCAGCGCGTCGGTGCGATCGGCATCCACCCCCCAGGAGCCGCAGGCGAGCAGACCGAACGGCCGGGACGGCTCAGACGCCACGAAGAGGGATCCGTAGAGCTGCACGTCGCGCGACGAGAAGAAGAAGACCTCCCGCCTCAGTCCGTGCCCCTCCCACGTACTGCTCTCATCCCACTGACTCACCGAAATGGAGACTAACGGTCTTCTATGGGCCGGGCGCCACCCTGTGCCGGAAGCCTCGGGCGCGGGCGAGATCCTCGGCCGCCGCGATCATCCACTTCGCGCGCTGCTCGGCGCTGCCCGCCGCCGGCTCGGACGGGTGTCCGGCCGGGGGCCGGCGCAGGTGGAGCTGGGAGGGCGCCGACGGCTCGCGCCAGCCCCCGCCGAAGCGAACGGCCACGTCGTAGTCATAGGCAACCAGGCTCTCGACCTCGTCGGGGCCGCGCAGGACCGTCGCCCTGCGACCGGCGTCGCGGAGCGCCGCGCAGAGCGCCTCCAGCGACGGCTCGTCCTCCAGCGGCGGCTGGCCCTCCCCGAGCGACATCAGGCAGAAGCCGAGCGCCTCGACCTCGGCCGGGGTCGAGCCCCAGGAGGAGGTGCCGGCCGGGCCGGGCTCGGCCCAGAGGCCGCCGCCGCGCAGGCGGTCGAGCTCGTACTCGCGACGCACGCGCGGACCCCAGCGCTCCATGAAGAGCCGGCGGTTGCCGCGCACCCACTCGGAGCGTCGGGACCGGGGGACGACGTTCAGGGTCGAGCTCGGTCCGTGCACGACCAGTGAGCGGCCGCTGCAGACGGCGCCCAAACCGTGCTCGCGCAGCTTCAGCGCCAGGTCGGAGTCCTCGCCGCCGTACCAGTACCCCTCCGTGAAGCCCCCCACCGCGTCGAACGCGTCGCGCGCGACCAGCAGGCAGGCGGCCGCGAGCAGCCCCACCTGGACGTCCTCCCCGAGCAGCCGCAGCGGATCCTCGCCGCGGTCGCGGAGGACGGGGACGAGCATCCCGTCGGCGATCCCGATCCAGTGGCCGCGCTGCTCGACCCGGTAGCCGTCAGCGGAGGAGGCCTCGGGGTGCCCGATCAGCGTTGCTCCCACCGCCGCCGCGACCTGGTGCCGCATGCAGGCGACCAGCTCCCGCAGCCAGCCGGGCTCGACCGGCTCGACGTCGTTGTTGAGGAAGAGCAGCAGCTCGCCCGACGACGCCGCCGCGCCCTGGTTGCAGCCGGCGGAGAAGCTCTCGTTGCGGTCGTTGGCCAGAACCGTGATGGGAAAGGGCGCGTCGACGGCGCGCAGGAACTCGAGCGAGCCGTCCGAGGAGCCGTTGTCGACCACGACCAGTTGCAGCCGCGGGTAATCGGTGCGCTCCACGAGCCCGTCCAGCAGGCGCCGCAGATGGGCGACGCCGTTGCGGTTGAGGACGACGGCCGAGACGTGGGGCCAGTCGGACAGCGCGGGTGCCGGACCGAGGCGGCGGCGAATCTCCGCGCCCAGCGTCACCTGAAGATCGCGGCCTTGAAGTTGTGCCAGTGCTGCTCGCTCGACTTGTAGGGCAGCTCCGACGGCGGCACGTCCTCGACCCATTGCCAGATGTCCTCGTAGGGAGAGACGCACACGCCCTCGAAGGCCTCGGCGAGGCGGTCGTGTCGGTCGATCACCTCGCAGTAGAGCTCGCCGAACGGCTCTGCCGGCGAACCGGCGATGGCCGCCAGGAACGCATCGAAGGACCCCCACTCGTGGATGAATCTCATCAAGCTGAAGATCCCCGGCCCGACCGTCAGCCAGACCGCCGCACGAACGTTGTCGCCGACTGGCCAGACCCTCTCCGGGATGCGGGCCTCGACGTTTGCGGTCGCGATCTCCAGCGCAAGCTCGAGGAATGGGTGGCTGGGGCGCCTGAAGGCGAAAAGGCCGCTCCAGACCCGGCGCGTGCTGCGGCCGTTGAGGTCGTGCACGGTGGGGCCGAGGAAGATCTCCCCGCCGTCGCAGCGCTCGACCAGCGGGCGCAGGGGCGCCTTGCAGCGATAGTCCACATCGGCATAGACCCCGCCGAGCGCCAGGACCGTGCAGTAGCGCAGGTAGTCGGACTGCATCGAAGGAACGGCGCAGGCCGCGAAGGCCTCTGCCTGGCGCCGGCCGAAGCGGTCGGCGATGAACCGCTCCGCCTCGCCTGCGCTGAACACCCGGTGCTGGAGGTCCGGGTTGAGATCGCGAAAAGTGGCAAGCGGCCCGGTGAGGTAGTCAGGGATCGTGGCGGCGTCCCAGTACTGACTGATCGACAGCCCGGACTGCGCGATCTCGGCAGCTGCCATCCGCCTGAGACTAACGAAGCTCTGTTCAGTGCCTGGAGCGGCTCCACTTCGGTATCGGCACAGGATCGACGACGTATTCTGCAGCCGTGCCAGCGAGGCCTAACCTGCGGGTGGTGGCGCTGCTCGCCTCCTACAACGAGCGACGCTTCATCGAGCCCTGCCTCGCCCACCTCAGCGCCCAGGGAGTCGAGGCGTACCTGATCGACAACGGCTCCACCGACGGCACCGTCGGGCTCGCCGAACGGTGGCTCGGCCGCGGGCTGATCGGAATCGAGTCGTTCCCGCGCGGAGACGAGGACTCCTACGAGTGGGCGCGGCTGCTGGCCCGCAAGGAGCAGCTGGGGCAAGAGCTGGACGCGGACTGGTTCATCCACGTGGACCCGGACGAATTCCGCCTGCCGCCCGGTTCGAAGCGATCGCTGAAGGAAGCGCTCGAAGCGGTGGACGAGGGCGGGTTCAACGCGGTTGACTTCATGGAGTTCACCTTCGTCCCCACCCGCGAGGCGCCGGACCACGACCACCCCGATTTCCGTCGAACGCTGCGGACCTACTATCCGTACCGCCCGCTGCCGCGGCACCGGCTCACCGCCTGGAGGTCCGCCGACGTCGACCTCGTTCACTCAGGCGGTCACCAGGTGCGCTTCGAGGGTCGACGGATCTATCCGGAAGCATTTCCGATGAAGCACTACCTCTTTCTCAGCGTTCCGCACGCGGTCGAGAAGTACGTCGAGCGCCGCTACGACGCAGCAGAGGTGAGGTTGGGGTGGCACGGGTGGCGAGCCCGCGTGACGCCGACCGATCTCCAGCTTCCCGGCGAGTCGGAGCTGCGGGTGACGACGAGCGACGACGACCTCGACCCCAGCGATCCCCGCGTCACCCACCACGTCGAGGATCTGGTCTCGACCGCCTGATGCCGGGCAGGCCCAGACATCTCTACCTGCACTGCGGCTGGCCCCGCACCGGGACGACGACGATTCAGGCCCTTTTCACCAGGCACCGTGCCGCCCTCGCCGAGGCCGGCATCGCTTACCCGCTGGACTGGCAGATGACCGGGCGCGACGAGGCGATGGGCGTCGTCAACCAGAACGGACTCGCCCGGCTGCTCGAGCCGGCGGACGGCACGCAGATCGCGGACGAGCTGCGGCGGACCGGCGAGGCGCACCGAGGCGAGGCGGTGCTCATGTCCAGCGAGGAGCTGATCACCTGGCGGGCTTCCCGGGGAAGTCGCCGCCCCCTGAAAGGCCTCCTGGCGTCGCTTCAGGAGCTCGCCCCGTTGACCTGCGTCGCCACGATCCGCCGCGTCGACGACTTCCTCTCGTCCTTCTATCTCCACCACATGCTCGGAGAGCGCCCGCTGCTCGGGCCGCAGCACTACTTCCAGCAGATGCGCGCCTACATGGACCGGCTGATGACCGCGATGGGTGAGCTCGAAGCCGACAGCGAGGAGTGCGTCCACATCCGCTACAAGCAGTCCGGAGCCCACCAGGAGGACATCCTCCGGGTCGTCGACATCCCGGCTGGGCTGCGCGAGCAGATGGTCGCCGAGCTCCGTCGCAAGCCCCGCCTGAACGCCCGCCTCTCGAAGAAAACGGTGGCCGTCCTCCTGCATCGAGAAGCGATCGCGGCCAGGGCCGACATGCCGATCCCGAGCGAGGCGCTTCGCCGGATGCATTGGGCGGGCGAGCTGAACTTCGGCGACGACGGCCCCTGCGAGCTGCTCGGCCCCGATCTTCGGCGCTCGCTCCACGACGAGGCGCTCGAGGCCGCCCGCAGAGCCGGCTTCCATGCCTACGTCGAGTTCTTCGGGAACGATGAGATCTCAGCTCCCGAGGCGAGTGCACCGGAGCCCGAGCTCCTGCTCGACGAGGACGTCGACTACCTGGTCGACCGGCTCGCCGAGGCTCAGCGCTGATGGTCACCCACGACGGCGACCTGCACACGACGATGCTCGCCAGGGGACGGGCCAGACGGACGCTCTGGCAACGGATGCGCAAGGCCGCCCGGTACCTGGTCCGCGGCGATGGCATCTACGGGATGGAGTGGGGAGATCCCGACGTCCTGCCACCCCTGAAGCATGTACGGGACAACTACCTGCTCCCCTACCTCGACCCCACCAAGACGGTCCTCGAGATCGGCCCAGGAGGTGGGCGCTGGACCAGGTACATGACGACGGCGAAGACGATCT
>DASTYR010000088.1:0-6818 GCA_035764795.1 Solirubrobacterales bacterium
CCGCAGGCGAGTACGAAGGGCATCGCCGCATGACGCTGACCTTTCGCGAGTTGGCGGCAGCCCGGGCGGTCCTCTGGCTGGCCGTCGGTGAGAAGGTGCGCGAGCCGCTCGCCAAGCTACTCGCCGGCGACCCCTCGATCCCCGCCGGCCGGGTCGAGAACGAGGCGATGGTGGTGGTGGCCGACGAGGAGGCTGCGAGCGCTCGTTAGCGAATTCGCTAACATAAGCCTTGTGCGTACTGCCCCTATCACCCGGTCCGCAGGATCCACCACTTCGCTCCTGCGGGAAATCGTCTCCCGCAGCGGTTTGAGTCAGGCTGAGTTGGCGCGGCGCGCCGGCCTGCCCCGATCCGTCGTGAATGCCTACCTCCGCGGTAGTCGTGAGCCCGGCGCCGACGCGCTCGCCAAGATCGCCGCTGCGGCAGGCTTCCGGCTCGAGCTGGTCAGGCGCGAGCCGCCAGTCGACCCCGAGAGGGCCAGCAAGATCCTCGTCCAGGTGCTGGAGCTCGCGGAGGCGCTTCCCTACCGCCCGAGGCCAGAGCTTCCCTATCCACCTCTTGCCACTCGTGTCTCCGGGGGCCTTGCCGCGTGAGCGAGCTTGTCGAAAAGCTGCACACCATTCATGACTCGCTGACGGCGGTCGGGATACCTCACGCTTTCGGCGGGGCCGTCGCCTTGGCCTATTGCGTGGAGGATCCGCGCGGAACGCGCGACCTCGACGTCAACATCTTCGTCGACGCCGCAAAGGCAGCGGCAGTGACCGCAGCGTTGCCGGATGGAGTCAGGGTGCGCGACGAGGACATCGCAAAGATCCACCGCGATGGGCAGGCACGGTTGGATTGGGACGGCGTGCCGATAGACGTCTTCCTCAACAACCTGCCGTTGCACGAGTCGGTCGCGGCCTCCGTCGTGTGGGTCCAACTGGAGGGTCGCGACGTCCCGATGCTCGATTGCGCGTCGCTGGCGATCTTCAAGGCATTCTTCGATCGCACGCAGGATTGGGCCGACCTCGAGGCGATCGCACTGGCCACTCCGGAGGACATCGAAGAGGCGGCGACGACGATCGTCGATCTCGTCGGCAAGAACGATCCCGCCGTCGGCAAATTGGAAGGACTCCTCCTGTCTCGATTCGACAGAGCGCCGAGCCAGTAGACGGCGTCAGCGGAGCGTCGACCGCTCGACAGCGCCGTCCCTGCCCACCAGGACTTCGCTCACCAAAGCTGGCGGAAAGAGGCCGTGGGCGGCGACGCCGGGATCCGCCTCGAGGCGCGCCGCCAGCTCGGCCGGGTTGCCCACCGGGCCGCGATAGTCGGCGATGACGCCGTCGTCGGGGCTGCGTGGAGCGTCGCGGAGCTCGACCTCGGGCCCGAGCCGGGCGAGGGTGGAGCGCAGACCGAAGGCGAACAGCTCGAGCGGGACCGGGGCGCTCAGCGAGTCGACCGGCTTGGCCGAGTCGGCGATGACGACGAAGCGCTCGGCCGCCGCGGCGACGATCTTCTCGCGCAGATGGGCGCCGCCGCCGCCCTTGACCAGCCAGCCGTCCGGCGTTACCTGGTCGGTTCCGTCGATCGCCAGGTCGAGCCGCTGCAGCTCGCCGAACTCCTCGACCGGCAGTCCGAGCTCGCGCGCCTGCTCCTCGGTCGCGACCGAGGTGGCGACGCAGCGAAGGCCGGTCAACTCGCGGCGGGCGATCGCGGGCAGCAGCTCGGCGACCGTCGAACCGGTCCCGAGGCCAAGCGCCATCCCGTTCTCGACCAGCTGCGCAGCTGCCTCGGCGGCAAGGCGCTTCTCGTCCGCTGCTCCCACGGCGCCGGACTCTATGCTCGCGGCGATGGACACGCGGATCTGGCTGACGAGCGGCGCCAAGCCGCGCTCGTTCCCGCTGCCCGAGGGCCGCACCACGGTGGGCCGCGATCCCGAAGCCGACGTGTCGCTCGACGACGACGCCGTCTCCTGGCACCACTTGGAGATCGAGAGTCGCGGCGGGGTCCTGATGGCGACCGACCTCGACAGCCGCAACGGCACGGCGCTGAACGGCGAGCCGCTCGAGCGCCCGCGCCGCCTGCGCGACGGCGACACGTTGATCCTCGGCTCGCAGCGGCTCGAAGTCTCGATCTCCCAAGCTGGCGCGGCTGGCCAAACCGTCGCCAGTACCGAGCCGAGCGTGCCGCTGAGCGAGGAGGAGCGGGCGACGGCGGCAGCGCTGGTGGCCCCGTATCGCAGCCAGGGAGCCTTCGCGGGTCGCCCCTCCACCCGGGCCGAGCTGGCGGAGGCGCTCCACGTCAGCGAGCGCACCGCGCAGCGACGGCTCGACGCGCTGGCGGCGAAACTCGACGTGCCGGGCGACGCCGGCCGCGAGCGACCGCGCCTGATCGCCGCCCGGGTGATTGAGCTCGGCCTCGACCGCTAGGCCTGCATTCGCCACCACACATGAGGGGTGAATGCAGACCGCGTGGCCGGGACCGGGCCAAACGCGGCCCGGTGGACGGCACTGTCGTCTTCATGCCGGCAGCATCGCCCCGGGAAACTCCTCCTCTCACCGAACTAGGAGGACCAATGCGCCGCCCCGCAGTCGCTTTCTTGGGATGCCTATCGACTTGCCTCGCCCTCCTGGGCGTCAGCGGCCCGTCGGTTGCCGAACGACTGGGGCCACCGCCGCCTCATTGCGCCTACGAGGAGAGGGGACCGCGCGGCCCACGCGGCAACGTCTTGCGCATCGACCGCTCGATGTACATAAGGCTGCGACGGGAGGGTCCCACGATCGCCGTCGTGCACTGGGGAGCTGGCGCCGAGGAAACGCTGGCGTGTGACGGCCCCCTTCCCGAAGTTCGTTCGCTCGATCGCATCGTCTACGAACCCGTCATCGGGGCGCACACGCTGGACATCGACCAGACCGGCGGCCCTTTGGCTCCGGGTGCCACGGGCGAGCCCGGCGGGGATGAGATCGAGATCGTTGCGAAGCTCCCGAAGACCAAGTTCCAGCGCCCTTCGAGCGTGCGAGTCGTCGGCTCGGAGGGCGACGACTGGATCCGCGCGGGGCAGATGAGCCACGGCAGGAAGGCGATCAACCTGGATGTGGGTCGCGACGGTATGCGTCAGGACGCCGACCTCATGATCGAGTCTCCCTCCCGAGTTCTGATCCGCCTGTTCGGGGGCGGGGGGGCAGACCTTCTGAGCGCCGACGGGGGCAGGGAGTTCGCAGGGCCCGTCCTCTCGAACGTCGTTGCGCTGGTCGGTAGCACCGGCAACGACCACCTCTTCGGGGGCCCAGGCAACGACCACCTGCGAGGGGACGACGGAGACGATCTGGCAAATGGGGGACGCGGTCGCGACCGGATCGCCGCGGGCCTTGGCAGCGATCGGCTGTTCGGCGGGGCCGGTCGCGATGAACTGGGGGACAACGACGCGGGCCCAGACGTTCTGGCAGGGGGACCGGATCGCGATGCCATCCATGCCCTCGACGGCGCCGCCGACAGGGTCGTGTGTGGGACCGGAGTCGACAACGCCTGGGTGGACGCGGTCGATCGCCGTGCCCGGGGGGACTGCGAGAAGCTGCACGGCCCCTCCTTTCCTCGCTAGCCCCTCGGCACGAACCGAGCCAAACGTGGCCCGGCCGGTGGCATCGCTGTCGTTTGCGGGGACGGCCATGGGCCCGAGCATCGGTGGTGCAAGTTCAACCCCGATCGAAAGGAAACGCCATGCGCCACCGATCGCTACTCATCTCAATCGTTGCCTTGTTGCTCGTCGCCCTGCCGACCGCAGCCAGTGCGGCGCCGCGGAGCGGCGCCGTCGTCTATTCCAAAACGACGCTGGTCGAAGGCGTCGCCGAGGGTGGCCTCTTCGCCGTGCGCGGCGGTCGCCTCAACCAGCTGACCGAGGACCCGACCGACACCGAACCGGCCTTCTCCCCGGACGGCCGCACGATCGCCTTCGTCCGCGGCGGAGACCTCTACTCGGTCCGGCCCGACGGCTCCGGCCAGCGGCGGCTTACCAGCGGTCCCGAGCTCGACTCGGCGCCGGTCGTCTCACCCGACGGCAAGCGGGTCGCCTTCGAGCGCCGTGTGGCGGTCGACGCTCCAGGAGACCTCTACGTCGTCCGCGTCTTGGGCGGCGGTCTCCACGCCATCAGCAGCGGCCCTGAGGACGACCGCCAGGCGGAGTTCTCGCCCGACGGGCGCGCGGTCGTCTTCGTCCGCGACAGCGAGCCGGGTGCCGCCCGCAAGGACGACCTCTACTCGGTCCGGCCCTCCGGTGCCGGCCTCGACCGCCTCACCCGCACCGGGGTCGACGAGTTCGAGCCCCGCCACTTCGCCGGCGGCATCGTCTTCAGCCGCGGCGAGAGCACGCCCGGTCCGGCCGCCTATGCCGACGTCTACACGATGCGCAGCGACGGCAGTCGGCCCAAACCGCTCGTCGCCGGTGTCGGCTCGGCCTTCGTCGAAGACGTCGCGCCGAACGGCCGCGCCGTGCTCTTCCGCCGCGACCAGGGCCTCTGGTGGAAGCGGATCGGCAAAGGTCGCGCCCGCAAGCTCTGCCAGCTGCCGGACGGCTCGCAGACCAGCGGCGCGTTCTCCTCGGACGGGCGCAAGGTGGCCGCCTTCGTCGCAGTCGAGGAGCAGCAGTCGCTGGTCGCGGTCGACGTCGCCACCCAGCGCCAGACCACGCTGGCGCAGGGGCTCGAGCCCAGCGCTGAAGACGGCACCGCGATCGGTCCGGTGATCGCATGGCAGCCGGTGCCGCGGAAACGCGGTTGACCGATCGCCTGCCGAGGACGCTCGGGGGTCTCGCGCTACGGCGCGGGGCCCTCGACGCCTGTGTGGGCCCGACGCCTGCGGGCGACGATATAACCGCCATGTGCCAGGCAACCACGATCCGGCGATCGGCTCGACCGTCGCCGGCTACCGCATCGAGGAGCTGATCGCCCGCGGCGGCATGGGAGTCGTCTACCGGGCGACCCACCTGGCGCTGCAGCGGCCGGTGGCGCTGAAGGTGATCGCCCGCCACCTGGCCCAGCAGGAGGACTTCCGGGAGCGTTTCCTGCGCGAGTCCCGTCTCGCCGCCCGGCTCGACCATCCCAACGTCGTTCCGGTCTACGACGCGCGCGACGAGGACGGCGAGCTGATCGTCGCGATGCGCTTCGTCGAGGGTGGCGACCTCAAGCAGCTGATCGCGGCGCGAGGCCCGCTGGCGCCCCGGCAGGCGATCGGCCTGCTCGCCCAGGTGGCGTCGGCGCTCGACGCGGCCCACGCGCAGGGGATCGTCCACCGCGACGTCAAGCCGCACAACATCCTGCTCGAAGGGGACCGCGCCTACCTCACCGACTTCGGCCTCGCAAAAGCGCTCGGCGATTCCGGCGTGCTCAGCGAGACGTCGGTCGTCGGCACGGCCGAATACATGTCACCGGAGCAGTGGCGCGGCAGCGAGGTCGGCCCGGCGGCCGACGTCTACTCGCTGGGCTGCGTCCTCTACGAGGCGGTGACCGGGATTGCGCCCTTCGCGCGGCGGGCCGGCGACGCCGAGCCGCAGATGCCGCGCGGGCTCGACGCGGTGATCGAGCGAGCCGTGGCCAAGGATCCCTCCGAGCGCTACGCGAGCGCGGGCGCGCTGATCGATGCAGCGCGCGAGCGCCAGGGTGCGACGCCGGCGGTGACCCGCGTCCTCACCGACGTGCCGGACCGGCCCACGTTGCGGCGCGGGGCCAGGGCGAGCGGCGACGACGAGGACGGAGGGGTTGGCCTCAGCCGCTGGCGGCGCTGGATCGCAGCCGGCTTTCTCTTCTGGTTTCTCGGTGGGATCGGCCTGCTCGCCGCCGGGATCGGCTCGCTCATTCTCCTTTTGGGAGGAGAGGACGTCTCGGTCTCCGACCCGATCAAGGTCGGCGCGCCGCCGCTGCGGATCGCCACCGGCGCGGGGGCCGTCTGGGTCACCAGCGCAAGCGACGGCACGCTGTCGCGGATCGACCCCGACTCGCGCGAGGTGGTCGGCAGGGCGCTGCGCCTCGAGCAGGGGATCTCCGGCGTCGCGGTCGGCGACGGCTCGGTCTGGGTCTCCAGCCCGCGCCGAGGCACCGTGCTGCGTGTGGATCCGTTGACCGGGCGCGCGGTACGCATCCCCGTCGGCGGCCGTCCCGGTGCGATCGTCTTCGGCGGCGGCCGCGTCTGGGTGGCCGACGAGGCGGGGAGGGGCTTGACCGCGATCAACCCGGGGGGCAACGAGATCTACAAGCGCCGGATCGAGCCGCAGGCCGCACCGTTGCGGCTGGCGGTCGGTGCCGGGGCGGTCTGGGCCAGCAGTGCCTCGACCGGCACGATCCGGCGCATCGACTTCGGCACGGCGGCAGCTGACCGATCGATCCCCGTGGGGCGCGGACCGGCCGGCATCACGGTCGGAGGCGGCCGCGTCTGGGTGGCTACCACCCGCACCGACAGCGTCTCCAGGGTCGATCCCGCCATCCGCAGCCTGGTCGGCGAACCGATCGAGGTCGGAGAACGGCCTGGCGGAATCGACGCCGGCACCAGCGTCGTCTGGGTCGCCAACGCGGGCGAGGGCACGGTCAGCAGGATCGACATGGACAGCGGAGACACGGTTGGCGACGCGATCGACGTCGGTTCCAACCCGGGCGCCGTCGTCGTCGGCTGGCAGGCGGTCTGGGTCGCCAGCAACGGCGACGGCACGGTCACCCGGATCGAGCCCTGACGGCCGACGGGCCTATTCCAGTCGATTGAAGACCTGTTTTAGGCTCACCGGCCGGTAGGGTCGGGGCGTGGCAGACGACGGTCGAGTCGTGACCCCACTCCGCGAGACGGCGGCCTGGAAGGC
>DASTYR010000089.1:0-5531 GCA_035764795.1 Solirubrobacterales bacterium
GAGCATCACGGCATGGCCCTCAGGGGTTGCCAGCGTCTCCTTCGTCGAAGCCGGCGCTCCCTTGTGCATGTAGATGACATCCGCCACACCGTCGTAGACGACGTCGTCGAACTCGTGATCCCCCATCCGAATCGTCATCGCGAACGCCTCTTCCCTGGCTCGTTCGACTGCAAGAACGCCGTGACGACGCGGTCGAAGTCGAGATTGAACTCGAGCACGACGCGCATCCACTGAGCTGGGCCGACGCGCCTGAACAGCCTTTCCCTGCCCGGCCTCACATCCGGTTCGCGGTGCTCGGGTTGTTCGATCGTCTGCAAGAGGTCGACCAGGCGCTCCGCCATGTCTGGATGCCGTTCGCGCACATGGTCCCAGGCATCCCAGGTGAGTTCAACCGCTTGCCCTTCTGGTCCGGTGGTGAGGATGTACACCCGGGCGACGCTATGAAGCGCTGGCGCGCATGTGGCGCGCTGACACTAAAAAGTCTCGCCGCCCTTTGTGTCGAATTCGTGACCGCTAGCGCGCGGCCCACGCGTCCGGCTGGGAGACCAGGTTCTCGACGATGTCCGGCAGCTGGTCGGAGACGAGGTCGGCGAGGGTGACGTGCTCGAGGACGGCGCGCAGGTTGGCACGGACCGCGATCCAGACCTCCTGCAGGTGCTCGGCGTGGCCGCGGTACTCGATCGACTCCGGCGGCGCCGACTGGACGTGAGCGATCGGCCCCTCGACGGCGCGGACGATGTCGGCGATCGTGATCGCGTCCCCGGGCTTGGCCAGCCAGTAGCCGCCCTTGGCACCGCGCCGCGCCCGCACGATCCCCGCGTGCTTCAGCTCCAAGAGGATGTGCTCGAGGAATTGCAGCGGAATGTCCTGCGCCTCCGCCAACCGCTCCCCCTTAACCGGCCCCTCATCAGCTGCAGCCAACTCAGCGGCCGCCCGCACCGCATAGTCAGCCTTCGCCGAGACGCGCATACAGCTAGTAAATCAATCGGCCCGCATTCGAGAGAGAAGCTCCGCGAGCTGACAGCGCTCCCTCGCGCGGGCGCCGGGAGGAAAGGGAGACGTATCTGCCGGCGGGTGGCGCCGATTTGGGGGACCACCCCGAGGAAGCTTCAGCTACCGCAGGGGTGGTGGCACCAAACCGGTGACAGGACCCGCCGGCCCACCCGCTCTCAACCGATCGTCTCTGGCGCCAGCTCGCCCGAGCGGTCGTGCGGCGGCCCCTCGGCTGCCATCGCCTCCCGTTCCTCGCGCCGCCTCGACCACCAACGCGGGAACCAGATCAGGAGCGCCAGTCCGATCCCGGCGACCGCGGCGGCGATCGGCCAGACCAGCGGATCGCCCTTCTGCACGGTGACGATGCCGGAGGCGACCAGCACGACGCCCAGCGCGGTACGCAGGAAGCCGACCGGCGCCCGCGCGGCGAAGTGGGATCCGACGACGACGCCGGGCACGGAGCCGAGCAGGATGTTGCCGGCCAGCACGAAATCGACGTTGCCGCCGACCCAGTGGGCGATGCCGGCCGCCCAGAGCAGGATCGCGGCATGGAAGACGTCGGTTCCGACGACCTTTTTCGGCGCCAGGCGAAAGACCGCGATCAGCAGGATCGCGATCACGGTCCCCGAGCCGGCCGAGGTGATGCCGATGACGAAGCCGGTGGCGAGCCCGATCGAGACCGCGGCAACCTTGTGGCGCCGCTTGATCTCGAAGTCGTCGCGCTCCTCGACCAGGTCGCTGAGGATCAGCGCCCGCGCCAGGGTGATGAGCCCCACCATCAGAAGGGTGCCCCCGAGCAGCGCATAGACCAGGGAATCGAGGCGCTCTTCGCCCACCTTGCTCTGCAGGATCGCGATCGCCCAGACGCCGGCGATGGAGGCCGGCACGCTGCCCGCCGCCAGCCAGAAGGAGAGGCGCAGGTTCACCGTGCCCATCCGCAGGTGGCGCCAACCCCCGACCGTCTTGGTCACCGCGGCGTAGAAGATGTCGGTACCGATCGCGGTCACCGGCTTGACGCCGAACAACAGGATCAACAGCGGCGTCATCAAGGTGCCGCCGCCCATGCCGGTCATGCCGACCATCGCTCCGATGCCGAAGCCGAAGATGATTATTGCCGGGTCCATCTACTGGCCGCGCGGGGTGCTTATCGACTTTCCTGACCTTTTTAGTCAGAAGCGCGGAGTGCGCCAGGATACCAGGGTGGTCCGCACGGAAGCAACGGAATCCGCCGTCCAGGAGGGATCGCCTGCTGCAGCCACCGGCTCGGATGCAGCAGTTTCGATAAGGGGCCTCCACCACTGCTACGGCGAGCTGCAGACGATCGAGAACCTCGACTTGGAGCTGACCGAGCACGAGGTCATCGGGCTCGTCGGGCCCTCCGGCTGCGGCAAGTCGACGCTGCTGGAGCTGGTCTGCGGCCTGCAGGAGCCGAGTGGCGGCGCGCTGGAAGTCGGCGGCGGCCGCACCGCCGCAGAGCGGCTGGCGGCCTGTGCGTTCATGCCACAGCACGATGTCCTCCTGCCCTGGCTGAGCGCGATAGACAACGCGTCGCTGGCCTTGCGGAGCCAGGGTTCGCGGCGCCGCGAGGCTCGCGCCGACGCCGCTGAGCTCTTCGCCCGCTTCGGGCTCGACGGCTTCGAGGCGGCGCTGCCGCGCGAACTCTCCGGCGGCATGCGTCAGCGAGTTGCCTTCCTGCGCACGCTCCTCTCGGGCAAGCCGGTGCTTGCCCTCGATGAGCCATTCGCCTCGCTCGACGCGATCACCCGGGGCGAGATGCAAGCTTGGCTGGCACGGGCGCTGAGCGACGATCCCCGCGCCGTCGTCCTCGTCACCCACGACGTCGAGGAGGCCCTCTACCTCTGCGACCGGGTCGCGGTGCTCTCGGCCCGCCCCGGGCAAATCGTCGACGAGATGGCGGCGCCGGCGCCGCGGGCGCCGGACCGCGACGCCGCCGTTACTGCTCCGGAGTTCGTCGCCGCCCGCGAGCGCGCGACGGCAGCGCTGCGCAAGGGGATGCGTTGAGCCGCTGGCTGCTCCCCGCCGCGGTCCTGGCCGCGCTGATCGGCGCCTGGCAGCTCGCCGCCTCGACCGGGGCGGTCGCCGAGGCCCTGGACCTCGCGCCCTACCTGGTGCCGTCACCCGGCGAAATCGCCGACTCCCTCTGGCAGAACCGCGAGCTGTTGGCGGACAACGCGTGGGTGACGCTGAAGGAGGTCGTGCTCGGCTTTCTCCTCGGCGTCGTAGCCGGCGTCGGCTTGGCCGTGCCGATCCACCTCTCGGGCCTGCTGCGCCGCTCCATCTACCCCCTGCTGATCGCGTCGCAGACGATTCCGCTCCTCGTCCTGGCGCCGATCCTCGTCGTCTGGTTCGGCTTCGGCAGCGGTCCGAAGCTGGCGATCGTCGCACTCATCTGCTTCTTCCCCGTGACCGTCGCCACCGTTGCCGGCCTGCGAGCGGTCGACCCAGAGGCGATCAAGATGATGCGCACGCTCGACGCCTCGCGAGCCCAGCTGCTCTGGCGAGTGGAAGCCCCGACCGCGCTGCCGTCCTTCTTCAGCGGCGCCCGGCTGGCGGCGGTGTTCGCCCCGATCGGCGCCGTCTTCGGCGAGTGGGCGGGGGCCGACAGCGGCCTTGGGCACATGATTCTGCTCGACAACGGCCGCCTGGAGACGGCGCGGGTCTTTGCCGCCGCTCTCCTGCTGACCGTCATCGCGCTCGGCCTTTACGGCCTACTGGCCCTCGCCGAGCGTCGCGTCATCCGTTGGCGATAGAAACCCGGCCATGGATCTGCGCCCCTCGCTCCACCTAGCCGCCCTTCTTACCGCCCTGCTCGCGGCGATCGCCCTCGCCGCCTGCGGCGAGAAGAGCGAGGACGGCAGCACCGCATCGGAGCCCTTCACGCTGACGCTCGACTTCTATCCCAACCCCGATCACGCCGGGATCTACATGGCGCAGGAGCTGGGTTACTTCCGCGATGCCGGGCTCGACGTCTCGATCCAGACGCCCGCCGACCCTGCGGCGCCGATCAAGCAGGTCGCCGCCGGCCAGACCGACCTCGCCATCTCCTACGAGCCGGAGGTCGTGCTCGCCGCCGAGCAGGGGCTCGACGTGCTCACCGTCGGTGCCATCGTCGACCGTCCGCTCACCTCGATGATCTGGCTGAAGCGATCGAAGATCGGCGGCATCGCCGACCTGCGCGGCAAGACGATCGCCACCGCCGGCATCCCATACCAGGACGCCTACCTGGAGACGATCCTCGCCCGTGCCGACCTCTCGCCGTCTGACGTGAAGACGGTCAACGTCGGCTACGGCCTGCTGCCGGCGCTGGTCGGCGGCCGTGCCGACGCCATGCTCGGCGGCTTCCGCAACGTCGAGGGGGTCGACCTGCGGCTGCGCGGCGAGGCTCCGGTCGTAACGCCCGTCGATCAGCTCGGCGTCCCCACCTCCGAAGAGCTGGTGCTGGTCGCCAACCGCGAGTCGGTTGAAGAGGATCCGGAGGGGGTGCGGCTCTTCCTGGCGGCGCTGGCGCGGGGAACCGAGGCGGCGACCGGGGACCGGACGGCAACCACGCAAGCGCTGCTGAAAGCGAATCCCGATCTCGACCCCCGCCTCACCGAAGCCGAGGTGGTGGCGACGCTGCCGCTGCTCTCGCGGTCGGGCCGCATGAACGCGGCCGCGTGGGGGCGCTTCGTCGACTGGATGCGCGAGAACGGCCAGATCGACGGTGCACCCGCCCCGTCCGAGCTGCTGACGAACGACTATCTACCGGGCAGCATTCCCGAGTAGCTCGAAGCTGCCGTCGCGCAGCAGCTCTGTGACCTTCTGCGGTGCCAGCGGCCGTGAGAAGAGATGGCCCTGGGCGAAGTCGCAGCCCAGTCGGCGCAGCTCGGTGACCTGGGCCTCGCTCTCGACCCCCTCGGCGATCGCGTCGAGCGAGAGGGCACGGGCCATCCCGATCACCGCCTCGACGATTGCCGTGCGCTCCCGTTCTATTCCCAGCCCCTCGATGAATGAGCGGTCGATCTTGAGGGCGTCGAACGGGAAGCGGTTGAGATAAGCAAGCGACGAGTAGCCGGTTCCGAAGTCGTCGAGGACGAGGCGGACGCCGAGCTCGCTCAGCGCCTTCAGGGTCTGGGCGGCACGCGCCGACTCCTCGACGAGGACGCTCTCGGTTATCTCGAGCCGCAGGTTGACCGGCTCGAGCCCGGTCCGGGTGAGGATCTCGGCTACCGAGTCGGCGAGGTCGCGACGGGCGACCTGACGGGCGGAGAGGTTGACGGCGATGTCGAGCGGGCGCTGATCGGGCCGCCGCGCGTGCCAGCCAAGCGCCTGCAGGCAGGCGGTTTCCTGCACCCAACGGCCGATCGGCTCGATCAGACCGCTGTCCTCGGCGACCTCGACGAACTCGCCCGGGTCGAGCACGCCGCGCTCGGGGTGGCGCCAGCGCACCAGCGCCTCGAGGGCGACGATCTCGCCGCTGTCGAGCGCGACGACCGGCTGGTATCGCAACTCGAGCTGCTCGCGATCCAGAGCGTGCC
>DASTYR010000090.1:0-7640 GCA_035764795.1 Solirubrobacterales bacterium
ATCGTCCCCCAGGGCGAATCGCAGGCTGCGATGCAGTCGCTCTCGCAGTCGATCCGCGAGGGCAAGCAGCGAGCCTCGTCGTCCTCGCAGGCCTTCGTCCTCAACTTCGCGCTCTACGGCTACGCCTTCCCCGTTCTTGGCGCCCATGACTTCGGCGGCTCTCAATCCGTGTTCGGCGCCGGTCGCTCCGGACACACCCACCAGGGGCACGACGTGATGGCCGACTGCGGCGTGCCGCTCGTCGCCGCCCGCGGCGGTCGAGTGCAGTACTCCGGATACCAGGGGGCGGCCGGCAACTACGTCGTGATCGACGGCCGCGGGACGGGGTTCGACATGGCCTACATGCACATGCTTGAACCGTCACCCTTGCAGGAGGGCGAAGTCGTCCGGACCGGCCAGCCGATCGGTGTCGTCGGCAGCACCGGCTCCTCCAGCGCCTGTCATCTGCACTTCGAGATCTGGACTACCCCCGGCTGGTACGAGGGCGGCTCGCCGATCGATCCGCTGCCCTATCTGTTGCGGTGGGACCGCTACAGCTGAGCGCGGTACGGCGGGCAAAGCGACCTGCTGCTTTTTGAGAATCATTCTCATTATCTGGTAGTTTCGCGCCCGTGACCTGGGGCGAACGGGCAGCGACGCGTCTGGACGAGGCGGGATTTCGCAGCGGCGGCTCGCGCCGGCAGGTGATCGAGGTGTTGGCGGCAGAGAGCTGCGCACTGACCGCCCTGGAGATCGACCGCCGGCTCGAATCGGTGGGCAGAGCGACTGTCTACCGAACGCTCGAGCAGCTCGAGCAGCTGCACCTGGTGCAGCGCGTCGACATCGGCGGCGATGCCGCCGGCTACGAGCGGCTCGACCCGAGCCACCACCACCATCACCTCGTCTGCGAGGACTGCGGCCGACTTGCCCCCTTCGCGAGCGACGAGCTCGAGGCGGCGATCGAGGCGATCGGGCAGCGCTCGGACTTCGCCGTCGCCGCTCACGACGTCGTCTTGCGAGGCAGCTGCGCGTCTTGCGCCGAGGGCGATGCCTGAGCTGGCGATACCGCTCGCGGCCCTCGCCGTCCTCGCCATCCTCGGTGGTGGCGCCGTCGCCCTGCGCCTCTCCCACTCCCTCCCGACCGTGGTCGCGCTGAGCGGGGGGATCGTCGTCGCCGTCGCCCTGCTCGAGGTGCTCCCGGAGGCGATCGAGAGCATCGGCGAGGCCCACGACGCGGTGCCGCTCGTCGCCGTCGGCTTTCTCGCTTTCTTCCTGCTCGAGCGGGTCCTCGTCCTCCACCATCGCGACGACCCCGAGCAGGCTCGGGCGCATGGCAGGGTCGGGGTGCTCGGCGCCCTCGGCCTTTCGCTCCACACCTTCACCGACGGCGTCGGGATCGGGCTCGCCTTCAGCGTCGACACGGAGACCGGACTGCTCGTCCTGCTCGCCGTCGTCAGCCATGGCTTCGCCGACGGCCTCAACACGGTCAGCTTCGTGATGAGCCAGTCGGGCGACCGCCTGCGGGCGAAGCGCTGGCTACGGATCGACGCCCTGGCACCGCTGGCGGGTGCCGCCGTCGGCTCACTGGTCTCCGTCTCCGACCAGACGCTCGGCTACTTCCTCGCCCTCTACGCCGGCTTCTTCCTCTACATGGGGGCGACCGACCTGCTGCCGGCGGCCCACGCCCACGAGCACGACGGCGAGGGATCGTGGCTGCGGGTCGGTCTGACGATTGCCGGCTTCGTCGCGATCTACGGCATCACGCTGATCGGCCACCCGCACTGAGCCCGGCGGCGCTCTCCCTCCGACGCTCGCGCCATTCGACCAGCGCCAACGCCAGCGCGACGGGCACCGTCGCCGGCAGCGTCTCGAGGGCGAAGAACAGGAGGTCGAACCCGAGCCCGAGCGCGGCCACGAGCAGCACCCCGTCCCGCTGCCGACGGGCCTGAAACGTCCGCCATTTGGACGGCATCGGCCCGTCGGCCGGGGTTGGCCGGGAGGCGACGAGGAGGCAGCCGACGGTGGCGGCGAGGAAGGCGTCGCCGAAGCCCATGCGGGCAGCGCCGAATTCGAGCACCTGCAGGCGCGGCAACCCGCCCGGATCGGCCGCGACTAACACCCCGCTAGGCCCTTGCAGCAGCTCAGCGCCGACCAGCACCGCGTCGATCGCCGCCATCGCATAGACGCCCCACCGCAACCACCGAGCCAGCACGACCGAGACGAGCAACCAGCCGAGTGCAACACAAGCAAGCGCCGAAAGCGCCGTCGCCGCAACCTCCCCCGCCAGCGAGCCCTGCGCAGCCCACGCCAGCGCGAAGAGAGGCGCGGCGGCAAGAGCCAGCGTAGGCCGGGCGCCGTGGATGAGCCAGCCGAGAGAGAGCGCCGCCAGAGGCGGCACCGCAACCAGCGCCAACCAAGCAAGCCCATCCGCCGACCCCGGCAGCACCTCGATCCCGAACACCACCACCACGATCGACCCCGCCGGCACCAACGCCCACCACGGACTCCTAGGCATCCACCCGAACGCCCGCCTCTCTTTCGGCAGTGCAACCAGGACCGCCTGCAGCAAGCTCAACGTCGCTATCGAGACCGCAAACGAGGGCATCCGGCAACCCTAAGAGCCCATCCCGGTAGGGGTGGAGCGTCTTGTACTTTTTTTGCGGCTACGCCCTCGGACGGCCCTTGCCGGTCTTCAAAAAAAGTTAAGCGAAACCCCTACCGGGATGGGCTCTTCGAGAGCCGCCTACTCCCACTCAATGGTCGCCGGCGGCTTCGACGAGATGTCCAAGGCGACCCTGTTCACGTCCCGCACCTCGTTGATGATCCGATTCGAAACCTTCTCCAACAGGTCGTAAGGCAGCCGCGCCCAATCGGCCGTCATCGCATCGTCGGAGGTGACGGCGCGGATCACGATCGGGTAGGCGTAGGTGCGCCCGTCGCCCTGGACGCCGACCGAGCGGACCACCGGCAGGACGCAGAAGGACTGCCAGAGCTGGCGGTATAGCTCGGCTGCGCGGATCTCTTCCTGGAGGATCGCGTCGGCGGCGCGGAGGATGTCGAGCCGCTCTCTGGTCACCTCGCCGCCGACGATCCGAATCGCCAGGCCGGGGCCCGGGAAGGGTTGGCGCCAGACCATCCGTTCCGGCATCCCCAGCTCGGCGCCGACCGCGCGCACCTCATCCTTGAAGAGCATGCGCAGCGGCTCGACCAGGTCGAGCCCGAGGTCCTCGGGCAGGCCACCGACGTTGTGGTGCGACTTGATCGTCGCCGCGGCATCGCTGCCGCCGGACTCGATCACGTCCGAGTAGAGCGTGCCCTGGACCAGGTAGCGAGCGTCCTCGATCTTCTCCGCCTCCTCCTCGAAGACGCGGATGAACTCCTCGCCGATGATCTTGCGCTTGCGCTCGGGCTCGTCGACGCCGGCAAGCCGCGCGAGGAAGCGCTCTTCGGCGTCGACGTGGACAAGGGGGATGCCGAACTGCTGGAAGGCCTCGACCACCTGCTCGGCCTCGTTGAGCCGCATCAGCCCGTGATCGACGAAGACGCAGGTAAGCCGCTCGCCGACCGCTTTGTGGACGAGCAGCGCGGCGACCGAGGAGTCGACGCCGCCGGAGAGACCGCAGACCAGCCGCCCCTCCCCCACCTGCGTGCGAATCTTCTCGACCTGTTCGTCGATCACCGAGGCCGCCGACCATTCGTCCTCGCAGCCGGCGATGTCGCGCAGGAAGCGCGTCAGCACCTCGGTCCCGTAAGGCGTGTGGACGACCTCGGGGTGGAACTGGATCCCGTAGAGACCCCGGTCCGCCGCCTCAACCGCCGCCACCGGCGAGCCCGGCGTCGAGGCCAGCGCCGCAAAGCCCTCGGGCGGCTCGAACACCCTGTCGCGATGGCTCATCCAGCAGCTCTGCTCCTCGGGCAGTCCGCCGAGCAGGCGGCCGCCGCCGTCGCGCAGGGTCAGCTCGGCACGCCCGAACTCCCCCGCCTCGGCCCCCTCGACCCGTCCGCCGAGCGCCTGGACCATCGCCTGCATGCCGTAACAGATGCCCAGCATCGGCACGTCGAGGTCGAGCAACTGGGTCGGGAAGGGCGGTGCGCCCGGCTCGTAAACGGAGGCTGGCCCCCCCGAGAGCACCAGCGCCTTTGGCTTGCGCTCGCGGATCCGGTCGACCGACGCGGTCGCCGGCAGCAGCTCCGAGAAGACGCCACATTCGCGGATGCGGCGCGCGATCAGCTGCGAGTACTGGCCCCCGAAGTCGAGGACCAGCACCTCCTCGGAAGCCTGGGCCGGCGCCTTGGGAGCGCCGGCCTCAGTCGTCGGCGACTCCAACACCGGCGGAGACCGCCGCCCGACCGTTGGAGCCCATGCCGACCGCCTGCTCGTTCTGGAGCTTCTTGCCCTCGCTCATCAGCGCCGGCGCGACCATCACCTCGGCCCGCTGGAAGGAGCGGATGTCCTCGTAGCCGCAGGTGGCCATCGAGGTTTTCAGCGCCCCCATCAGGTTGAAGGTGCCGTCGTTCTCCTGGGCCGGGCCGAGCAGGATCTCCTCCATCGTCCCGTCCTGCTTGGTCGAGACGCGAGTACCGCGCGGAAGCGATGGATGGAAGGTCGCCATCCCCCAGTGGAAGCCGCGACCCGGCGCCTCCTTAGCTCGGGCCAGCGGCGAACCGACCATGACCGAGTCGGCGCCGGTGGCAATCGCCTTCGAGACGTCCCCCCCGGTCCGCATGCCGCCGTCGGCGATCACGTTGACGTACTCGCCGGTCTCGAGCATGTGCTGAGCCCGCGCCGCCGCCACGTCGGCGATCGCGGTCGCCTGCGGCACGCCGATCCCCAGCACGCCGCGCGTCGTGCAGGCGGCGCCAGGGCCGACCCCGACGAGGACGCCCACCGCTCCGGTCCGCATCAGGTGCAGGCCGGTCGAGTAGGAGGCGCAGCCACCGACCACGGTAGGCACCGGGACTTCGGCGATGAACTCCTTCAGGTTGAGCGGCTCGACTGTGGTCGAGACGTGTTCGGCCGAGATCACCGTGCCCTGGATGACGAGGATGTCGATGCCCGCCTCGACGGCGACCTCGTAGTGCTCGCGCACCTTCTGCGGCGTGAGCGAGCCGCAGGCGACGGCGCCGCGCTCCTTGATCTCGGCGATCCGCCGACCGATCAGCTCCGGCTTGACCGGCTCGGTGTAAATCTCCTGCATGATCCGCGTCGCTTCGTGCTTCGGCGCCGCGGCGACCCTCTCCAGCTGCTCTTCGGCGTTCTCGAAGCGCGTCCAGATCCCCTCCAGGTTGAGCACTCCGAGCCCGCCCAACTCGTTGACCAAGACCGCGGTGTCGGGACTGACGACCCCGTCCATCGCCGAGGCGACGAGGGGCAGCTCGAAACGGTACGGGCCGAGGGTCCAGCTGATGTCTATGTCGTCGGGATCGCGGGTCCGGCGCGACGGGACGATCGCGATGTCGTCGAATCCGTAGGCGCGCCTCCCCTTCTTGCCCCGACCGATGTCGATCTCCAAAATCGGTCCTCCAGGCGGGATGGCGTTCGGAGACCCAGCCTACACTTCCGCGTGGACCTCCAAGTCCCGCACCTCGACCTCGTCCAGCAGCCGCTCAACCGCTCTGCGGTCGACGGTACCGGCGCCGAAGTGCTGGGTGGACTCGGCGCCGCAGGCGACCCCGTAGGCGAGGCACTCCTCCGGTGGGCGGCCGTCGTACCGGCCGGCGACGTAGCCGGCCAGGAAGGCGTCGCCCGAGCCGACCGTGGAGACCGCCTCGAGCGGCCTGGTCCGCACTTCGAGGAAGCGCCGCTCCGAGCCCTCGCCGACGACGGCGACGCAACCGTCGGGCCGCGTGATCGCAGCTTCACCCGCACCCAGCCGCACCAGCTCGGAGAGGCCGTGGACGAGGTCGTCGCCGTCGGCGAACTCCTGTCCGACCAGCTCCTCCGCCTCGCGCTCGTTCGGCGTCACCACCGAGGCCCCGGCCCGCAGCCCGGCTCGCATCGGCTCTCCCTCTGAGTCGAGGATCGAGGGCACTTCGCGCTCGCGCAGCTCCTCGACCAGGCGCGCGTAGAGGTCGTCGCCGGCACCGGGCGGCAGGGTGCCGGCCAGGACGCAAAGCCTCGCCCCGTCGGCCAAGTAGCCCAGGCGCTCGACGAAGCGCTCGACCTCCTCGGGGCTGACGGCGGGCCCGCGCTCGTTGATCTCAGTCTGCTCGCCCGAGGTCGGGTCGACCACCGCCAGATTGATGCGCGTCTCGCCGGCGATCCAGGTGAGGTCCTTGGGAATCGACTCGTTGCGCAGCTCCTCCAGCACCCGGTTCCCCGTCGGCCCACCGGCGAAGCCGGTCGCGATCACCGGTCGCCCGAGCAGGCGCAGCGCCCGCGCCACGTTTATCCCCTTGCCGCCGGCGACGGTGCGGCTCTCGACCGCGCGATGGCGGTGGCCGAGATGGAAGTTCGGCACCGCGACGGTGCGGTCGATCGCGGCATTGAGGGTGACCGTGAGTATCACTGGGTCATCTCGCTCTCCGTCGGCCCCCGTGCCGCCTGCGGCGCAGGTAGCCGACAAGCATCAGTATCGCGAAGACGGCGAGTAGGGGCCAGAGAGCATTGTCGATGACCGTGCTGCGCAGCCGCTCGAGGTCGGTGGCCTCGGGGACCTCGTGGGCGGCGAGCAGCGGCACGGTCGCCGCCCGCATGCCGTCGACGAGGACGGTTGCCCGCCCCAGCACGGCGCCGGAGCGCAGCGGTCCCTCGACCTCGTCCGGCGCCCGCACCGCGACCGTCAAGCGCTGGCCGCGGCGGACCCCGATGGCGACGGTGCGGGCCGCGCGCAGCGGCAGCTCGCCGCCCGACCAGCGAATCGACGGCTCCGCCAGCACCTGTCGCTTGCGGACGGGAAGCTCGCGCCGGTGCAGGGAGAAGCCGTAGGTGAGCAGCTCCTCGGTCTCCGCGTCGCGCGACGCTTCGCTTTCGGCACCGAGGACCGCCGAGATCAGCTGCACCCCGTCGAGGCGGCCGGCGCCGACGAGAACGTAACCGGCACCCAGGGTGTAGCCGGTCTTGACCCCGTTCGCCCAAGGCAGCTCGTAGAGCAGATCGACGCGCGTGTCGATGCGGCGCGGCGGCCGCAGGCTGCGCAGCACGGCATGGCGCGAGGCGGAGATCTTGGCGAAGGCGCGGATCGCCAGCAGGCGACGGGCCAGCGCGGTCAGGTCGTAGGCGCTCGAGTAGTTCCCGGCCTCGTCGAGGCCGATCGGGTTGGCGTAGTGGGTGTCGGCGAGGCCGAGCGCGGCCGCATAGCGGTTCATCTCCGCCACGAAGCGGTCCTCGGAGCCCGCGGCGGCGAGCGCGAGGTCGTAGGCGGCGTCGTTGCCGCTGCGCAGGATCAATCCGTAGAGCAGGTCGCGGACGCTGATCCGCTCGCCGGGCCGCAGCTCGAGCAGCGACTCGGCGGTCGTCGGCGTGTATGGGGCGGCGCTGATGCGCTTACGCAGCGGTAGCTCTTTCAGGGCGACGTATGCGGTCATCAGCTTGGTCGTGCTGGCGACCGGCAGCCGTTCGTCGGCGGCGTGGGCGGCCAATACCTCTCCATCCCGGGCGTCGATCAGGGCCCAGGCGCGGGCGTCAAGCATGGGCGCCTCTGCCGCGGGTGGCGCCGTAG
>DASTYR010000091.1:0-3797 GCA_035764795.1 Solirubrobacterales bacterium
GTTGCGCGGCGAGCTCGCTGAGGGCGGTCTGCTGTCGGGTCGAGCCGGGTCCGACGATCCGGAGCGCCACGCCCTCCGCCTGCGGAAGGGCGGCGATCGCCTGCTCCAGGCCGCGATGGGAGGTGACCGCACCGACGTAGGCGATCGTGGCACCGCCTTCGCGCCCGCCCCCGTTTACGACCACCGACTCAGCACCCCCGGCGTTGGCCATCCGTTCGGCCACGTTGCGGACGACGAGCGGCGGCGCGACACGGTGGCGGCGGGCGATCGTGTCCGCATGCCCAGGGCTGGTCGCCAGAGCGGCGTCGGCGAGCCTTAGGAAAAGCGCCTCGCAGGCGAGCAACCACCAGCGCGGCTCACTGCGCCCATTGCGATCTGGCCACAGCTCGTGCGAGTCGTAGACGAGGGCGCAGCCGGTCAGCAGCTTGGCGGCGACCCCGATCCACATCGTGTTGTAGTCGTTGCAATGGACTAAACGCGGCCGCAGCACCAGGACGGCGGCGATGCCCCGGCGGTAGTAGTCGAGCGTGCGCAGCAGCCGGTAGAAGCGTGCGAGCAGTCCCGGCCGCATGCGCGGCACGTCCTCTGAAGGGGAAGGAGGCCTCGTGGTGAGGGAGGGTTTCAGGGCACCCCGGCGCAGGCGGGGCAAGGGCACACGTGGAGTGAGCCGGCGGATGGCGATGCCATCGATCGTCGCCCGCGTCGCTGTCTCGTCCTCCGAGGTGACCGCCAGCACCAGCGGCTCGTAACCGAGCGACCGCAGCGTCTTCGCGCAGCGCAGGACGCGCGCGTCGTGGCTGGCGGTGTTGCGGACGACGAGGACCGCCCGGCCGCCGGCCACCGCCTCCTCTGCGGGACCGCCGCTAGTCCCCGCTTCGGTCATCCGGCGGCCCCCTCGCCGGCCAGCTCGGCGTAGACGGCGAGCAGCCGCTGCTTCTCGTGCGCCCAGCTCAGCTCCGAGGCAGCCCGCTCGATCCGCTGTCGCAACTCCGGTTCGGAGCGCTGCGAGAGCGCCGACCGCAGGGCAGCGGCGACGGCGGCGGGGTCGGCGGGGTCGGCGGGGAAGCCGACGCCGCGCTCGCGCACGAGTCGCCCCGCCTCCGGCAGGTCGCTGACGACCACGGGCAGGCCCGCCGCCAGGTACTCGAAGAGCTTGTTGGGGAGCGCCAGTCGGTGGTTCTCGCAGCAGTCGTCCAGCAGCGAGACGCCGACGTCCGCTTGGGCGGTGTGGGAGAGCAGCGCCTCGGGCGCGACGGGCTCGGCGAGGTGCGTTCGGTCGGCGACGCCGCAAGCGGCGGCCATGCCCGGCAGGCGCTCCGCGTAGGCCCCCTCGGCGCCGAGGAAGAGGAGATGCGTGCCGGGAACCAAGGCCAGGGCGCGCAGCAGCGACTCGGCCCCCCGCTCCGCCGAGACGGCGCCCTGGTGGACGATCAGCGGCGAGCCGTCGACCCCCAGCATCCGCCGCAGGTCCACGGCAGGCGCCGCGCCCGGCGGCGGCAGGTCGGGCAGGTTGCGAACCACCGCGGGCCGGCGGCTGAGCCGGTAGCGCTCCTGCAGGCGGGCGGCGATCCCCTCGGAGACCGTGATCACGGCGTCGGCGCGGGATACGCCGATTCGCTCCACCGTTGCCACCACGGCCGGCCAGGCGCCGCCGCGGTAGGGGACGCCGGTCGCCAGCTCGTGCGAGTCGTAGACGAGGCGGGCGCCGCTGAGCCGGGCGGCGAGCAGGCCGGGCAGCAACATCGCCGCGTCGTGGGCGTGGACGACGTCTGGCCGGGAGGCGGCCGCCCGGGCCGCGAGCCGGCTCGCCTCGGCGCCCAGGCGCAGCGGTCGAGGAAGCCGCCCACGGCCGCGGCGCAGCGTCGCAGGCGCTAGCTCGAACGGGAGCCCGGGGGGGCTCGGCTCGCGCTGGGGCGGCAGATGCGCGACCGTCACCTCATGCCCTGCCGCGGCCAAAGCTCCGGCCTCGCGGCGCACCCGCGTGTCGTGGGCGACGCTCTTGTGCAACAGCATCGCGACTCGCAACGTCGGGCGATTCAGTGGCTCGCTGCCCGGCCGTGCCGCCCTAGCCGGCGACCGCACTGCGGCTTGGCCTCCGCGCGGCGGCCGCTTCCTCGCGACCGGACGTCGCAGCGTCGAGCGTGGCTTCGACGACGAGCTCGCACTGCCAGTCCTCCATGTGGGGGAAGATCGGCAGCGAGACGGCGCGATCGGCGAAGGCCTCGGTGAGCGGCAGCTCGGTGCCGCTGGACCCGTGGACGGCGGTGCGGTGAAGGGCGGGGAAGTGGACGCTGGTCTCGACCCCGCGACGCGAGAGGTGCTCGCGGAAGCGGCGGCGATCGAGGTCCTCGTCGAGGACGATTGCGAATACGCAGTGGCTCGCCCGCTCGCCTGGCGGCGGCTCCTGCACGGCGACGAAGCTCTCAGCGCCAGCAAAGGCCGCCCGGTACTCGGCCTCGATCTGCGCCCGCCGGCGGTTGTCCTCGTCGAGGCGCCGCAGCCGCGCGTTGGCGAGCGCCGCGCGCGGGTCGTCGATGCGGTAGTTGAAGCCGAGCTCACCGATCGTGTACTCGGGCGCCGCGTCGCGGTGGCGGTCCCAGGTAGAGGCGCTGATCCCGTGCCAGCGCAGCTCGCGGGCGCGCTGCGCGACCCGCTCGTCGTCGGTCAGCAGCATCCCGCCCTCACCGATCCCGAGGTTCTTGCTGGCGGAGAAGCTGAGGGCGCCGGCGAGGCCGAAGGTTCCGACGTGACGGCCGCCAAGCCAGGAGCCGCTGGCGTGCGCGGCGTCCTCGATCAGGACGAGCCCGCGCTGCTCGGCGAGTGCCGCCAGGCCCTCGATCTCGCCGGGGTGGCCGCCGTAGGACATCGCGACGATCGCCCTCGTGCTCGGCTCGAGTGCAGCCTCGGTCGCATCGACCGAGAGCCAGGGCCGGTCGAGGGCGGCGATCTCGGCGAAGCGCGGAGTGGCGCCCGTGTAGGCGATCGCGTTGGCGGTGGCGGCGAATGCCAGCGAGGGGACGATGGCGCTGTCCCCCGGCCCGAGGCCGGCGGCGAGGCAGGCGATGTGCAGGGCCGCGGTACAACTGGAGACGGCGATCGCGTGGCCGCTGCCGGTGTAGGCGCACATCGACGCCTCCAGCTCCGCGGTGCGCGGTCCCATGCAGAGCCAGCCCGACCGGTAGGCATCCATCGCCTCCTGCAGCTCGGACTCGAGCAGGCGAGGAGAAGCGAGCGGCACGCTCCGGGGAATTCCGTGTTTGGAGGTTCTGCCGTTCATTGAAGCCGAGTCGCCCGGCACACTCGCTCCTCCCTGCGGTGAACGCCGCCCGTCCCTTGCTTTAAAAATAGCCTATGCATGGCACGGGTACTAAGGCGGTCTCACGACCGCGCCTCTCGCGCACGATGTCGGCGGCGAGATGGGGCGAGTACCGGTCCATGCTGGAGGGGGCGCTCGCCCAGGGCTACCGGGCGTTGGGCGTCGAGCAGTGGCTGCTGGAATCGGCCGCTGGCGAGAGTGCCGGCGCCGAAGGCCGCGTGGCCGACGGGCCGCTGCTCGTGCTGCGCCACGACGTCGACCAACACCCGCGCTCGGCGCTGGCGATGGCCGCCGTCGAGCGCGAGCTGGGGATTCGCTCCGCCTGGTACTTCCGCTGGCGCACCGCCGACGCGCGCACCGTTGCCAGCCTGCGCGAGGACGGCTGTTCCGTCGGCCTCCACTACGAGACCCTCTCGCGGCTGGCGCTCGAGCGCGGCGCCCGCAGCGCGGCGGAGGTGGCCGAGCTGGTCCCCGAGGCGCG
>DASTYR010000092.1:0-6045 GCA_035764795.1 Solirubrobacterales bacterium
CGACCACATCGGTCAGGATCAGCTGCGCCTCGGTCGCAAGAAATCTCGTCGCCCGCTTCGCCATCGCTGGCGGATCGCCCGTGAGATGACGAATGACGACGTTCGCATCCAGAAGCGTCGTCACTTCAAACGCTTGCCGCGTGCCCGCCAAGCTTGGCGGCGAATCTCCTCCCATGACGCTCCACGCTTGCCTGGAGGCACAGGTACCGACCCGGCCAGGTCGAGGAAGTCCTTGGTGCGGGCGAGGGTCGCCCGGCCCTCCTCCAAGCGAAACAACACCTGATCCCCGGGCTTCAGCTCCAAGCTGTCCCGAACGGCTTTGGGCAAGGTGATCTGTCCCTTCGAAGTCAACTTGGCTGCAACGTCCATCCGTCTTCCTTACCTCGCAGGAGAAGTAAGGATAGCGTGGAGGGTCCGTCGTAGGTCAGGCCTCCGGCAGGGCGAAGAAGGCGATCGCGGCGAAGTGCGCCGCGGCGGCGAGGATGACGAAGAGGTGGAAGACCTCGTGGTAGCCGAAGACGCGCGGGTTGGGGTCGGGGCGCTGGGTGGCGTAGACGATCGCGCCGGCGGTGTAGAGGAGGCCGCCGAGGGCGACCAGGAGGGTGCCGGCGGCGCCCATCTCGTCCCAGAGCTTCGGGAAGGGGATGACGGCGACCCAGCCGAGAGTTAGGTAGACGAGGGCCGCCACCCACTTCGGGTGCTCGATCCAGAGGATCTCGACGACGGCGCCGGCGACGGCTCCGACCCATACGGCGACCAGGATGGTCTCGGCGAGCGCACCGTCCAACGCGAGCAGCGCAAACGGCGTGTAGGTGCCGGCGATGAGGAAGAAGATCATCGAGTGGTCGAGGCGGCGCATCAGCCGGCGCAGGTCGGGCCGCTTCCAGTCGACCCGGTGGTAGAGAGCGCTGGTGCCCAGTAGGGCAGAGAGGCTGACCGCATATATGGCGACCGCCAGGGTCGCCCGCGGCGTGTCGGCGGCGACGATCAGGCCGGCGCCGAGGAAGAGCGAGATGAAGAACGCCCACTCGTGCGAGACGCCGCGCAGCCGCGGCTTGACCGCGGCGACGGCGTCAGCCATGGCGTCCGTTGCAACTTCCTTTGCAGACTCGACCTTCTCGGCTGCCTTCCCCCGGACCATCGCCTTGTCACCATAAAGGGAGAAGAGCGCGATTTCTGCGGCTTTTGCGGGCTCGCCCGCACAAAAGTGCGTCCGGTCTGTCAACGATCCTGGGCAGCTCCCCCTAACAGCCGCTGCGAGAGGAGAAGTTCGATGTCCAAGACCGCCACCAGCACCCAGTCCACCGGTCTTGAGGGGCTTGCGATCGAGCGCAGATTCTCCTCTCCGGGCGTCCATCCCTTCGATGAGGTCGAGTGGGAGATCCGCGACGCGGTCATCGGCGACCCCGAGAACCCGGCCTTCGAGCAGCGCGAGGTTGAGTTCCCGAAGAGCTGGTCGCAGAACGCCACCAACATCGTCGCCCATAAGTACTTCCGCGGACAGCTCGGGAGCGATAAGCGGGAGCGCTCGGTGAAGGAGATGATCGGTCGGGTCGCGGGGACGATCTCGACGTGGGGGCGCGAGGGCGGCTACTTCGCGACCGACGAGGACGCCGAGGCCTTCGAAGCGGAGCTGACCTCGATCCTGCTCAACCAGAAGGCGGCCTTCAACTCCCCGGTCTGGTTCAACGTCGGCTTCGAGGAGCGTCCTCAGTGCTCGGCCTGCTTCATCCTCAGCGTCGAAGACAACATGGAGTCGATCCTCGACTGGAACACCAAGGAGGGCAAGATCTTCCGCGGCGGTTCCGGTTCGGGGATCAACCTCTCGAACATCCGCGGCTCGATGGAGCCGCTGAAGAAGGGCGGCACGGCGAGCGGCCCGGTCAGCTTCATGCGCGGCGCCGACTCCTGGGCGGGGACGATCAAGTCAGGCGGCAAGACGCGGCGTGCCGCCAAGATGGTCGTCCTCGACGTCGATCACCCGGACGTCGAGCACTTCATCTGGTGCAAGGCGAAAGAGGAGGAGAAGGCGGCGGCGCTGCGCGATGCCGGCTTCGACATGTCGATCGACGGTGAGGGCTTCACCTCGATCCAGTACCAGAACGCCAACAACTCGGTGCGGGTCACCGACGACTTCATGGAGGCGGTCGAGGCCGGCGAGGACTGGAACCTGACCGCGCGGACCACGGGCGAGGCGGTCAAGACGCTGCCGGCGCGCGATCTGATGAACCAGATCGCCGACGCCGCCTGGCGCTGCGCCGACCCGGGCGTCCAGTACGACACGATCATCAACCGCTGGCACACCTGCCCCGAGTCGGGTCGGATCAACGCCTCCAACCCGTGCAGCGAGTACATGCACGTCGACGACTCGGCCTGCAACCTGGCCTCGCTCAACTTGATGAAGTTCCGCCGCGAGGACGGCAGCTTCGACGTCGAGGACTTCGAGCACGCGGTCGACGTCGTCTTCCTGGCGCAGGAGATCGTCGTCGGCTACTCCTCGTATCCGACCGAGCAGATCGCCGAGAACGCCAACCGCTTCCGCCAGCTCGGGCTCGGCTACGCCAACCTCGGCGCTCTGCTGATGTCCGACGGCCTCCCCTACGACTCCGACGAGGGCCGCAACGTGGCGGCGGCGATCACGGCGCTGATGACCGGCCGCGCTTACCGCCAGTCGGCGGCGATCGCCGGCGAGGCAACCGGACCCTACGACGAGTACGAGCGCAACCGCGAGCCGCACAACGGCGTCATGCGGATGCACCGCGACGCGGCTTACGACATCGACGCGACGGGGATCAAGGGCGAGCTGCTGGAGGCGGCGCAGCGGGCCTGGGACGAGGCGGTCGAGCTCGGCGAGCAGAATGGCTACCGCAACGCGCAGGCGACGGTGCTGGCGCCGACCGGGACGATCAGCTTCCTGATGGACTGCGACACGACCGGGATCGAGCCGGACTTCTCACTGGTCAAGTTCAAGGAGCTGGTCGGCGGCGGGCAGATGACGATCGTCAACCGCTCGGTGCCGCTGGCGCTGCAGACGCTCGGCTACTCGGAGGCGGAGATCGATCAGATCAACGCCCACATCGCTGAGCAGAACACGATCGTCGGCGCACCGGGCCTGAAGGACGAGCACCTGCCGATCTTCGATGTCGCGGTCGGCGAGCGGGCGATTTCGCACACCGGCCACATCGACATGATGGCCGCGACGCAGCCGTTCATCTCCGGGGCGATCTCGAAGACGGTCAACCTGCCGCAGAGCGCCACGGTCGAGGACATCGCCGACTCCTACACGCGCGGCTGGAAGGGCGGCCTCAAGGCGCTGGCGATCTACCGCGATGGCTCCAAGACGGCGCAGGCGCTGCGCACCGACGCCCAGGAGGAAAAGGAGGCCGAGGCCGAGGTGGTGGCCGCGCCGCCGGAGCGCAAGCGGATGCCTCGCGAGCGGGAATCGATCACCCACAAGTTCTCGATCGCCGGCCACGAGGGCTACATCACGGCCGGCAAGTACGAGGACGGCTCGGTCGGCGAGATCTTCCTCACCGACATCGGCAAGGAGGGCTCGACGATGCGGGGGCTGATGAACGCCTTCGCGACGGCGATCTCGCTGGGGCTGCAGTACGGAGTGCCCCTTGAAGACTTCGTGCGCAAGTTCAGCTACATGCGCTTCGAGCCGGAGGGGATCACCGGCAACCCGGAGATCCCGTTCGCCAAATCGCTGCCCGACTACATCATGCGCTGGGTGGCGAGCCGCTTCATCGAGGACACCGAGACGCTGGAGGAACTGGGGATCATGACCCAGGAGGTGCGGGCCAAGAAGGACGCCGAGACCTCGCAGCTAGGGCTCGGGATCGCCACTGACACCGCCGGCCCGGCGAACAGCGGCAACGGCCACTCCGACGGCAACGGGAACGGCCACGCAAAGGTCGGGAGCGACGGCGGTGCGACGAAGAGCGACGGCGAGGCCGTTCCAGCCGCGGCGGCCTTCACCGAAACGCCGCCGGTCGTGCCGGCCAAGATGTCGGGCCTCGACCTGGGGCCGGCCTGCGAGCAGTGCGGCGGCATGATGCAGCGCACGGGGTCCTGTTACACCTGTTCCTCGTGCGGCAACAACACCGGCTGCGGTTGAGCCGGCCGCAAGCCGCTATGCCGGCCGACTGTCGCAATCGCGAAGAGAGCTTCCGCGCACAAAGCTGAGCACGCACCCACTGGTCCCTGGGGGCAAGTTCCGTCCGAGGAACGTGCCACGCTTTTGTCAGTGGTTAGTAGTCATTGGCTACTTCCCGTTTAGAAGCCAGCCGATGTGACCGCTAGGGGAACCGTCTTTCCTTTGGCCGAAGGGACGGGCTCCCAACCGGAGGCCCAGTCTGTGCTACCAGGCTGGGCCTCTCGCAAGCTTTCGCACCTATCGCAAAGTACACGCGTAATCGGACGCAAAAAGCGCAAACTGCGGGCTGCGGCATATTTCGCTTCTTAGCGCGAAAGTCCTTCTAAGGGAAGAAATATTTCTTACGGCTTTCTCAAAGTCGAATCGAAGGATCAAAGTAGGTGGCAGCGAGTTTGTCCCTCCAGCTCACTTATCTTTGGACCACCGGGGGCGGAGGCGCTAGATCTCTACTCCGCGGGCCGACAGCCATTCGGCCAGCGGCTTGGGAGGCTGGCCTTCGAAAGCGAGTCGCGTCCCCTCGCGCAGCACGTGGTCTCCGTTGTCGGCCTGGCCGGGGTTGGTGGCCAGCCAGGTCGCTGCGGCGGCTGCGGCGAGCGCCGCCGGGTCGTCGCCCTCGCCGTCTATCGCCCGCACCGTCTCCAGCAGCTCGCCGGCGAGGTCCTCCGACGCGGTGGCCGGCCGGTCGTCGTCCTCGAAGCTCTCAAAGAGCGCGGTAACGGCGGTCTCGCTGCCATCGGGGTCGCAGATCGCCGCCGCATCGCGCACCACCTCGGACACCGTCGGAATCGTCTCCCGGTTGCCTGGCCGCATCGCAGTCGCTTTTACCCCGTCGCCTGGCTCGCCAATCGGGCTCCGCGGTAGGCGCAGTCGCGTCGCCTAACCGACCACCACTTCGGCGTCGTGGCGGGGCGTCTCGGTGATCGCGCGGCGGAAGACCCGCTCGGGCTTGGGATTCGCAGGGCGGAAGCTGCGGCGGCGGACCAGCTCCTCGAGCACGACGCCCATCTCGAACTGGGCGAAGGAGGCGCCGAGGCAGCGGCGGACGCCGCCCCCGAAGGGGATCCAGGTGTAGGTCCCCGGTGGGTTCTCGAGGAAGCGCTCGGGGCGGAAGCGGTCGGGTTCCGGATAGATCTCCGGGTTGCGGTGGACGAGGTAGATCGACGGAGTGACGGCGATGCCGGCCGGCAGCTCCCAGCCGCCGATCTCGACCGGCTCGGTGAGGCGACGGACGACGATCGAGATCACCGGCCGCAGTCGCAGCGTCTCCTGGATCGTCGCCGTCAGGTAGGCGTCGTCGCCGCCCTTCACCTCCTCGCGTAGCCGCGCCAGCTTGTCCGGATGACGGCAGAGCCGCTCCATCGCCCAGGCGAGCGAGGTCGCCGTCGTCTCGTGGCCGGCAACGAGCAGGGTCAGCAGCTCGTCGCGCATCTCCTCGTCGCTCATCGGGCTGCCGTCCTCGTGCCGTGCGGTAGCCAGCAGCGAGAGGATGTCCTCGCGCTGGTCGAGGTCGGTTGCGCGGCGGCGCTCGGCGATCTCGGCGTAGATCAAGCGGTCGACCCGCTCGATCCGTCGCCGCAACATCGGCAGCCGCGCCGCCCGGTGCGGGCCGACCAGGAGTACCGGCAGCAGGATGCGAGGGTTGGTGGTCAGGTCGAGGAAGTCGCGCAATGCCTCGCGCAGGTCGCCCAGCCTTTCCCCCTCCCGCAGACCGAAGACGGTGCGGAGGATGATCTCGAGCGTGATCGCCTGCATCCGCGGCCGCAGCTTGTACGGAGTCTCGGTAGGCCAGCCCTCGATCTCGCGGGCGGCGATCTCGCGCATCGTCTCCCGGTAGGCCTGCATGCGCTCGCCGTGGAAGGGAGGCAGCAGCAGCTTGCGCTGACTCA
>DASTYR010000093.1:0-3305 GCA_035764795.1 Solirubrobacterales bacterium
GGGCAGCTTCGAGGCCCCCTTCGCGCACCTGATCAAGTTCGAGAACGGCAAGATCGCGCGGGGAGAGTTCTACGGCGACAGCGCCAAGGCGGCGAAGGTCCTGGCCTGACTTTGTGGCGGGGGCTCAAGCCCCCGCCGTCATCCCATCCAGATCGCGGCGCAGCTCCTTGATCTCGTCGCGAATCCGCGCCGCCTCCTCGAAGCGCAGGTCTTCGGCGGCCGCCAGCATCTCCTCCTCGAGGGTGACGATCGTCCGCTCCAACTCGCTCGGGTCGCTGATGTCGCCGCTGCGGCCGCGGCGCCGTTTGCGTGGCGCCCGGTCCTCCATCGCCAGGAACTCGGCCATCTCGGAGATTCCCTTGCGCACGGTCTCCGGCGTTATCCCGTGCTCCTCGTTGTAGGCGAGCTGGATCGCGCGGCGCCGCTCGGTCTCGCTCATCGCCGCGCGCATCGCGTCGGTCTCCTTATCGGCGTACATCAGCACCCGGCCGTTGACGTTGCGGGCTGCGCGGCCGATCGTCTGCACCAGGCTCGTCTCGCCGCGCAGGAAACCCTCCTTGTCGGCGTCGAGGATCGCGACCAGGGAGACCTCGGGCAGGTCGAGGCCCTCGCGAAGCAGGTTGACCCCGACCAGCACGTCGTACTCGCCGAGCCGTAGCTCGCGCACGATCCGGATCCGCTCCAGCGTGTCGATTTCCGAATGCAGGTAACGGACCCTGATGCCGTACTCGAGCAGGTAGGCGGTCAGGTCCTCGGCCATCTTCTTGGTCAGCGTCGTGACCAGCACGCGCTCCTTGGCCTCGGCGCGGGCGCGGATTTCGTTCATCAGGTCGTCGATCTGGTTCTTCGTCTCGCGCACCTCGATCTCGGGGTCAACGATCCCGGTCGGGCGGACGATCTGCTCGACGGTGCGGCTCGCTTCGGCCCGCTCGAACGGCCCCGGCGTCGCCGAGACCATCACCAGCTGGTCGACCCGGGCCAGGAACTCGTCGAACTTGAGCGGCCGGTTGTCCATTGCCGAGGGCAGCCTGAAGCCGTAATCGACCAGCGTCGTCTTGCGCGATCGATCCCCCTCGTACATGCCGCCGATCTGCGGGATCGTCTGGTGGGACTCGTCGACAAAGCAGACGAAGTCATCCGGGAAGTAGTCGATCAGCGTGTGTGGGGGGCTGCCGGGCGGACGGCCGTCGAGGATGCGCGAGTAGTTCTCGATCCCCGAGGTGAAGCCGATCTCCTTCAACATCTCGATGTCGTAGGCGGTGCGCTGGCGCAGCCGGTGCGCCTCGAGCTGCTTGCCTTCGCCTTCCAGCTCCGCGGTGCGGGCGTTGAGTTCGGCGCGGATCTCCTCGACTGCCCGCTCCAGCGTCTCGTCTTTCGTCACGTAGTGCGAGGCCGGCCAGACCGAGACGTGGTCGATCGTGTCGAGGATCTCGCCGCTCAACGGATCGAAGTGCTGGATCCCCTCGATCTCGTCGCCGAAGAGGGAGATGCGGTAGGCCGACTCGGCGTAGGAGGGCATGATCTCCAGCACCTCGCCGCGGACTCGGAAGGTGCCGCGCCCGAGCGCCGCATCGTTGCGCTGGTACTGGATTTTCACCAGCTTGCGCAGCACCTCGTCGCGGTCGATCTCCTCGCCGACCTTGAAGAGCTGCATTTTTTCGTTGTAGACCTGCGGCGAGCCGATCCCGTAGATGCAGGAGACCGAGGCGACGATGATCACGTCGCGGCGGGCGAAGAGCGCCGCGGTGGCGGCGTGGCGCAGGCGGTCGATCTCGTCGTTGATCGAGGAGTCCTTCTCGATGTAGAGGTCCTGGGCCGGCACGTAGGCCTCGGGCTGGTAGTAGTCGTAGTAGGAGACGAAGTACTCGACCGAGTTCTTTGGGAAGAACTCGCGAAACTCGTTGCAGAGCTGGGCGGCAAGCGTCTTGTTGTGGGCAATGACCAAAGACGGGCGCTGAACCGCGGCGATCGTGGCCGCCATCGTGAAGGTCTTGCCCGTCCCGGTCGCCCCGAGCAGGGTCTGAAAGCGCTCGCCGGCCTCCACCCCTTCGGCCAATCCGGCGATCGCCTTGGGCTGGTCGGCGGTCGGCGTATAGGCCGGGTTCAGCTCGAACTTAGGCACCGAGTCACCTTAGCGACCGAGATCGCCGTCTCCGACCGCTTCCAAATTGAGGAGAATGCTGATAAACAGCCCAGTTCCCGACAGCATCTTGTTGTCTGTAGAGGTTCTGTCGGCAGCAATCGAGAATCCGCGCATGCAGCCACGAGACCGTTTTGCGATCAACCTGCGCAAGGCCAGGCAGAAGGCGGGGATCTCCCAGGAGGAGCTCGGCTTTCGCTGCGACCTGCACCGGACCGAGGTCTCCCTGCTTGAGCGCGGTGGCCGCGAGCCACGGCTGGGGACCATCGTCAAGCTCGCGAGCTCGCTCGGCGTGACGCCGGAAGAGCTCTGCACGGGGATACGGTGGAGCGCCAAAGCGCAGAAATTTCAGTTCAAGCGGTAGGGGTCGGTCCCGGTAGGGGGCTTCACTTAACTTTTTCTGAAGCTCGTTGGCGGCCGTCCGAGGTCCGCAGCGCAGAAAAAGTACAAGACGTTTCGCCCCCTACCGGGACCGACTATCCGCGTGCACTTCTCTCTTGAGAAGAACTGCCCTCTCGACGAATTGCTACTAGGGCAGGAACTGTTCCAGGAGGCCTTGGGCGGGGCCGAGGAAGGTCTGGGCCTGGTCTAGGAGTTGGCGGGCGTCTTGGATGAGTTCGATCGCCTGGTCGAGGGGGATCTGGCGGACGGTCTCGCGTAGCGGGCCGGCGATCAGGGGAGGGATGGCGCCGGCTCGCTCGGCGTCGTCGACGGCTCGCACGAGGCCAGCGCGGATCGCTCGCGCCAGCTCGGCGTCGCTTATTCCGAAGCGCTGCGTGAAGCGCTCGCGGGAGCGCGGCGTCGCCAGCGCCCTGGCCAGGGTCTCGCGGGTGACGCCGAGCTCGCAGGCAGCCCCGTCCAGCGCCGAAAGCGAGAACTGCTCGGCGATCTCCTCGATGCTGCCGGGGTCGCGCCACTCGCGCGGCTGACACGGGTCCTGCACCTGCGCGGGCGTGTAGGAGGCGCCGCCGGCCGCCAGGTAGGCGCCGACCAGCGCCAGGGAGACGATCGCAGCTACGGCGATCAGCAGGGTGCCCTTGTCGCCTGCGCGCTCGGCCATCAGAGCTCGACCCTCCGTGCCAGGCCAATGGGCAGCAATGCCAGCAGGCCGATCACGGCGCCCAAGCCGAAGGACGGGCTGAAGGCATGAGTGGCGCCACGGTCG
>DASTYR010000094.1:0-8193 GCA_035764795.1 Solirubrobacterales bacterium
GCACCGACATGCTCGAGCGCGCCGTCGCGGAGGGACGGGCGCCGACCTTCGGAGCCCTGCTCGAGCGGGGTGCGCTCGTCCCCGATTGCGTCTCCAGCTTCCCCTCGGTGACCCCCGTCGCATGCGCCGAGATGGTCACCGGGGTGGGCGCGGACCGGCACTGGATCAGCGGCATGAACTGGTACCACCGCCTAGAGCGCCGCTACGTCGAGTACGGCTCCTCCCTCGACGCGACCCGCAGCGTCGGCGTTTTCCGGGCCCTCTACGACCTCGTCTACAACATGAACCTCGCCCACCTCAACCCGGCGGCGGAGACGATCTTCGAGCGGCTCGACGACGCCGGCGTTCGCACCGCCTGCACGCCCTTCCTGATCTACCGCGGTCGTCACCAGCACCGGGTCACCCTGGAGGGCCTGGCGCGGCGTGCGGTCGACACCACCAAACTCCACTTCCGCCACCACACCTGGGGCCCGCGCGAGCTCTTCTACGGCGACCTCTACGCCAGCCGCGAGGTGCCTTGCAGGTCGACGTCGATCCCTGGCAACCGCGACGGCTACGCGGCCTGCTGCGCGGCCGAGCTGGCCCGCGCCGACGGCTACGACTTCCTGCTCCTCTCGCTGCCCGACAACGACAGCTACTCGCACCGCCACGGCCCGGAGGCGAGCGTCGAGTCGATCGCCAAGGCCGACGGCTGCTTCGCCGAGCTGGTCGAGGCCTGCGGTGGTCTCGACGACTTCCTCGAGACGCACGCCGTGATTCTCGTCGCCGATCACGCCCAAACCTCGGTCCGGCGCGGCCTGCCCCTGGCCGAGCTGCTGGCTCGCGAGTGGGACGTGCTGCGTCCGTCGGATGACCAGCCCGAGGCGGCGCAGCTCGCGGTCAGCCCGACCGGTCGCGCCGCGCACGTCTACCTGCTGCCGGGCGACGGTCCCCGGGCGGTGCCGGAGGAGGTTCGCACTCGTCTCGCCGAGCTCGAAGGCGTCGACCTCGTCTGCCACCGCGAGGATGGGTATGCGGTGGTCGAACGTAAGGGCCGAAGCCTGCGCTTTCGGCCCGGTGAGGGGCCGGTCGACCTTCGCGGCACCGGCTGGGAGCTCGCGGGAGACGAGGCGGCGCTACTCGCCTCTTCGACGGATGGCGACTTCGTCAGCGACGAGTACCCGGACGCCCTGATGCGTGTCTGGACCGCCCTGGCTTCTCCGGGTGCCGGCGACTTCGTCCTCTCGCTCGCCGACGGGTATGAGGCGGTCGACTGGGGAGGGGTCAGTCACGCCGGCGGCGGCAGCCACGGTTCCCTGCACCGCGGCGACTCCCTCGGCCCGCTGCTCCTCGTCGGCTGCGGCCCGAACGATCCGCGTGAGCGACCGCAGTGGGCTCTGCGCGACGTGGCCGCGGTCGTCCTGGATCACTTCGGGATCGAGTGATGCGCTCGGCGATCCGCGGGCCCCTGGTGCTCGTTGCTCTCCTGGTCGGCCTGCTCGCTCCCGCCGAGGCGAGCGCCTCGCAGGTGACCGCCGCCGAGGCGGTCCGCGCAGCCGATCGCGAGGAGAAGGTGATCGAGCAGCGTCGCGCTCGGGGCGAGCTCGAATCGAGCGCCTACCGGACCGGGGGCCTGTGGGAGGTCTCCTACTTCAAGGGCGAGGACCAGGTCGCTCTGGTCCTCATCGACCCCCAGACCGGCCTCGTGCGCGAATCCTGGACCGGTCACCAGATCGCCTGGAAGATGGCCCGCGGCTACGAGGGAGCCTTCGGCCACAAGCTCAACGCGCCCTATGTCTTCCTGCCGCTCTGCGCACTCTTCCTCATCGGTCTGCTCGACTGGCGGCGGCCGTGGCGAGTTGCCAACCTCGACCTGCTGGTCCTGCTCGGCTTCGGCGTCTCCCACTTCTTCTTCAACCGCGCTGAGATCGGCCTCTCCGTGCCGCTGCAGTATCCGGTGCTGCTCTATCTCTTCGCCCGGTGCCTGTGGCTCGGCCTGCGAGGTCGCGGCGAGGGACTGCGCCCATCCTGGCCGGCGAGCTGGCTGCTGATCGCGGCCCTCTTCCTGGTCGGTTTTCGAGTCGGCCTCAACATGGCCGACTCCGGCGTCATCGACGTCGGCTACGCGGGCGTCGTCGGCGCCGACCGGATCTCCCACGGCGAGCCGCTCTACGGCAACTTCCCGCTCGACATCCCGCAGGGCGACACCTACGGCCCGTTCAGCTACCTCGCCTACGTTCCCTTCGAGGCGATCTGGCCCTGGCATGGCGAGTGGGACGACCTCCCCGCCGCCCACGCCGCTGCCGTCTGCTTCGACCTGGCCACCTTCGCACTCCTGATCCTGCTCGGCCTGCGCCTCCGCCCCGGCCACCACGGCCGCAAGCTCGCCGCCACCCTCGCCTTCGCCTGGGCCGCCTACCCCTACACCGCCTTCGCGTTGGAGTCGAACTCCAACGACACCCTGGTAGCCCTGCTCCTCACCGCAACTCTCCTCCTGCTCACCCGACCCGCCGCGCGCGGCGCGCTCCTGGCTCTGGCGACCCTGACCAAGTTCGCCCCCATCGTCCTTTTGCCGCTCATCTCCAACCTTTCTTCCGCGGGTGGCGCCGTAGGGGGAACCGCCCCTGAGGAAGCTTTAGCTACCGGAAGGGGCGGTGGGTCCCCTGCGGCGACAGGACCCGCGGGCCTGGCGGCCAGACCCGCAGCCCTGACGCTCGGTGCTTTCCTGATCGTGGCGGCGGTGCTGCTGACCTGGCCCGCGCTGGACCCCGGCCCGAGCACGCTCTGGGAGCGCACCATCGCCTACCAAGCCAACCGCGACTCCCCGTTCAGCATCTGGGGCCAAGTAGACGGCCTAGAGCCCCTGCGAACGGCGCTCCTGGGCGCGGTGGCTGTTCTGGCGCTGGGGCTCGCGTTCTGGCCGAGGCGAAAGTCGCTAGTTCAGGTTGCGGCGCTAGGGGCAGCCCTGCTGATCGGCCTGCAGCTGGCGGCCGAGCACTGGTTCTACCTCTACGTCGTCTGGTTCTACCCGCTGCTACTTGTCGCTATGGCGACGTCGGAGCCGGCACCATCACCTGCTCGATCGAGTCCGCCAGCCCCCGCTGGTTGACCTCGACCGCGACGCCCATCACCCAGACGTCCTCCTCGGCGGTCTCGAAGCGGACCGGCATCTGAGTGATGAACCTGGTGAGTATCTGCTCCGGCTTGACGCCAAGGACGCTGGCGCGCGAGCCGGTCATGCCGACGTCGGAGATGTGGGCGGTGCCGCCCGGTAGGACCCTGGCGTCGGCGGTGGGCACGTGGGTGTGGGTGCCGAGCACGGCGGCGACCCGACCGTCGAGGTGCCATCCCATCGCGACCTTCTCGCTGCTGACTTCAGCGTGGAAATCGACGATCACGCAGTCCGCCTCGATCCGCTCGAGGATCGCGTCCACCTCGTGAAAGGGCGAGCGAGCGACCTGGAGCCCGACGGCCCCGCTCAGGTTGATCACCGCGACCCGCATCCCACCCGCCTCGACGACAACGTGGCCGCGGCCTGGATTGGCGTGCGGGTAGTTGGCCGGCCGGATCACGCGCTCCTCGCGATCGAGGAAGCCGTAGGCCTCGCGATGCCGGTAGACGTGGTTGCCGGTCGTGATCACATCGGCGCCGGCGCTGAAGATCGCCCTCGCCGTCTTCTCGGTGATCCCCATGCCCCCGGCCGAGTTCTCGCCGTTGACGACGACGAGGTCGGGACGATGCCGCTCGCGCAGCTCCGGCATCACGGCGCGCAGCCCCTGCCTGCCGGGCGCGCCCACCACGTCCCCGATGAAGAGAACCCGCATCGGGGGAGACCCTATCCGCGATACTCGCCAGCCATCGATAAGCCCGAGAGAGAGCATCCGCTCGCAGGGAAAGCGGCGTTGGAGCGAGCGCTGGCTTACCCCTATGACATCCCGACCGGCTCCTACGCGCTCGTCGCCGGCAAGGCGGTACAGCTCACCAGCGCGAATGACGTGGACTGCGACGATCGGATCGCCCTCCTCGCCTACGGTTCCAACGCCTCGCCAAACGTCTTAGCCCGCAAGCTGTCGACGAGGCCCGATCCGGTCCCCGTCGTCCGCACGGTCCTGCGCGACTTCGACGTCGTCTACTCGGCCCACCTGTCGCTCTACGGGGCGGTGCCCGCGACGCTGACCCGCAGCTCCGGGACCGAGGCGACCGCCTTCATCGCGTACTTGACCGAGCGACAGCTGGCGCTGGTCTCCGCTACGGAGCCGAACTACCACCTCGCTCGCTTCGACCGCCCCTCCTGCACGCTCGATCGCGGCGTCGCTCCCGCGGAGCTGCAGGTCTACCTCAGCCGCCACGGGCCCCTGCGCCTCGACGGCGGCGAGGTCGCCCTGGCTGCGATCGAGGCACGCGAGCGACGCCTGCCGGCGATGGGCCAGCGCGAGGTGCTGGAGCGGGTCCGCGACCTGGTCTGTCCGGGCTCGGACTTGGCGACCCTGATCCGTGAGCATGCCGGCAGTCGCATCGATCTGTCCGGCGAAAAGAGCTGATCGCCGCCGGCGCGCAGGCCGCCACGGCGCACGAGTGCTCCCTTGTCGCGCCATAGAGACGGAAAGGGAGCATTCGTTGGATCGGGCCATCGAGCCGTCGAACCACTGCGACGCGGCAGCAGCTAGGGAGCGGCGAGGCGGCGCAGGGCGAGGCGGGCGAGCAGGCTGTAGGCGACGATGAGCGCTGCCAGGTGAAGGACCGGCCCGGCGAGCGAGGCGCCCGTCGGATCGAGCGCGGCGGCGACCGCGTCGAGGCCCGGCTTGAAGGGGAAGACCGAGGTAAGGACGCGGATCGCGTCGTAGACCGCCCCCCCGACGGCCCCCGACGGCACAAGCGAGAGCAGGGCGATCGGCAGGGTCACCATGAAGGCAAGCAGCGAGACGGTCCGCACCTCCCGCGCCGCGGCACCCAGAGCCGCCCCGGCGGCGGCGAAAGCGCCGGCCGAGGCAAGGATCGCCACCAGCCAGAGGCCGAACCTTCCCCACTCGAGTGAGAAGAAGGGCTGCACGCCGGCCAGCAGCAGCAGCGTCACCACGAGGCCGGCAAGCGCCCCCAAGCCGATCTTCTCGACCAGGAGCGCCGGCTGTGAGACCAGCCCACGGGTCAAGCGCGGGAAGGCGTTCTCCTCACGCTCCAGGGCGAGCGACCCGGCGACCAGCAGCACCGTCACGAAGGCCAGCGTCAGGGTCGCCGCGACGGCAACCGCAAAAACCTCGAGCGGCGGCGTCGGCTCGCTAACCACCCGCTTGTCGACGACGATCGGCTGCGCCAGTCGGTCTACGAGGGGTCCGGCGACGTCGAGGTTGTCGCGGGCGAGGCCGGCGAACTGGACCACTCGATCCAGCGAAGCGCGCAGTGCGCCGGGCGGCAGGGCGGGACGTATCGCTCGCAGGATCGTGTTGCTGGTGCGCAGTCCCAGGATCCGGACCGGCTGCCCCAGCACGTCGAAGCTACCCCCGTCGACGATCAGCCCCAGGTAGCGCCCGCCTTCGGTGGCGATCCGGCGCGCCGCCACCAGGTTCGCCTCGGCGAGCAGGGCGTCGATGCGATCGTCCACCAGCTGCGCCTTGACCGGGTCCTCCTCATTGACGATCACCTCGACTTCGGGCGTTTGCGGGTTGAGGGTCGCGAGCGAGTTGAGCCGGTTGACGAGGTCGGCGGGCAGGATCAGCGCCGCCAGCACGTCGCCGGAGCGGACCTCCTCGAGCGCCTGCTCGCGGTCGGCGACACGGACGCACTCGACGGCGCCGCAGACCCGGTCGTCGATTCCGATCGGCGGCAGCTCCCCGTCGCCGACGGCAATCCGCGCCCCCTGCGGAATCTCATTGAGGAAGGCGACGCGCGGCTTGTCGGGGTCGCGCGAGATCGCAAAGCCAACGAGGAGCGCGATCAGCACCGGGTAGACGACCAAAAGGGTTGCCTGGAGCGGCGAACGACGCAGGATCTGCAGATCCTTCAGCAGCAGCCAGCGCACCGAGGACAAATGACCACGCACTCGCCTAGTGCCCCCGGTGCTGGAGAAAGGCGACGAAGGCGGTCTCGAAGTCGCTGCGGGCCGCCTCGGGGGCCTCGCTGTGCACGGTCGAGCGCAACTGCTGGGGCGTGCCGTCGAAGACGCCGTCACCGTCGGCCAGGACCAGGAGACGCTGCCCGTAGCGCTCGGCCTCCTGGATGTCGTGGGTCGAGAAGATCACCGTCGTGCCCTGCTCGGCGAGCCCGGAGACGAACCCCCAGAGCCGCGCCCGCTGGCGCGGGTCGAGGCCGACGCTGGGCTCGTCGAGCAGCAACACGACCGGCCGAGCCAGCAGTCCGATCGCGATGTTGATCCGCTGCTGGTTGCCGCCGGAGAGCCGAGCGACCGTCTCCGCCCGCCGCTCGGCCAAGCCGGTCAGCTCGAGCATTTCCTCGACCGAGCTGCGGGGATCCTCGTGCCGCTCCAGCCGAGCGAAGAGCAGCAGGTTCTCCTCGACCGTGAGCCGCCGGTAGAGCGCTGCCTGCTGCGGCACCCAGCCCACCTTGCCGTTCGGCGAGCTGATCTCGCCGCCGTCAGGCCGCACGATCCCCGCCAGGATCGACAGCAACGTCGTCTTCCCGGCCCCGTTCGGCCCGATCACTGCCACTAGCTCCCCAGCCTCAGCGGCGAGGTCGACCCCCTTCAGCGCTTCGCGCTCCCCGTACCGCTTCACCAGCTTCTGAGCCCTAAGTGCAGCCGTCGCAGTCCCCGCCATCGCGGGGAACGCTACCCGGCTGAATCTCAGGTGCGGCTTGAGGAGGGCCGGTCATTCCCCGAACGGGCGGATACTCAAAGTGCCGCGCTAATTAACGCGGCACTTGTCCGGGCGGGGAATGACCGGCCCTCCAAACCCCTGCCCATACAATCGGTGGAATGCCTTTCCCCGCGACCCGCCTGCGACGCCTGCGCCGCACCGAGACGCTGCGCGCCCTGGTCCGCGAGACCGAGCTGTCGGCCTCGCACCTGATCCAGCCCGCCTTTGTCGTCGCCGGCGAGGGCGTGCGCGAGGAGGTGCCGTCGATGCCGGGCATCGAGCGCTTCTCGATCTCTGAGCTGGTCGCAGAGGCGACCGAGATCGCGACGAGCGGCGTCGGCGCGCTGCTGCTCTTCGGCGTGCCGGCCGAAAAGGACGAAACCGGGTCCGGTGCCTACGACGACGAGGGCGTCGTCCAGATGGCGGTGCGGGCGCTGAAGGAGGCGCATCCCGAGCTGGTCGTGATCACCGACGTCTGTCTCTGCGAGTACACCTCGCACGGCCACTGCGGCATCCTGCGCGAGGGCGAGGTCGACAACGACATCACGGTCGAGCTGCTCGCCAAAACGGCGATCTCCCACGCCGAGGCCGGTGCCGACGCCGTGGCGCCCAGCGACATGATGGACGGGCGGATCGGCGCGATCCGCCACCAGCTCGACGAGGAGGGCCACGCCGACGTACCGATTGTCGCCTACAGCGCTAAGTACGCCTCAGCCTTCTACGGGCCCTTTCGCGACGCGGCCGAGTCGACGCCGCAATCCGGCGACCGCCGTGGCTACCAGCTCGATCCGGCCAACGGCGCGGAGGCGGTCCGCGAGGCGAAGCTCGACCTCGACGAGGGCGCCGACATGCTGATGGTGAAGCCGGCGACCGCTTACCTCGACGTGGTTCGGCGGATCAAGGACGAGACCGACGCGCCGGTCGCCGCCTACCACGTCTCCGGCGAGTACTCGATGCTGAAGGCCGCCGCCGCCAACGGCTGGATCGACGAGCGCGCCGCGGTACTCGAGACGCTGACCTCGATCCGCCGCGCCGGCGCCGACGCGATCGTCACCTACTACGCGAAGGAGGCCGCGGGTTGGCTATGAGCGGGAGCGCTCCATGTCCGTGAAGGTCCCCCAGTCGAAGGCCCGTTCCCGCAAGGGCGGCTCGGCGATCCCGCTCGACGAGACCGACAAGCGGCTGATGAACCTGCTGCAGTCGAGCTTCCCGCTCGACCCCGAGCCGTTCGCGCTCGTCGCCGGCGAGGCGGACCTGGAGCTCGACGACGTCCTCGCCCGCACCCAGCGCCTGCTCGACAACCGCATCATCCGTGAGATCACGCCGATCTTCGACACGCGGGCACTCGGCTACGAGTCGATGCTGGTCGCCGCCAAAGTCGACGCGGAGAACCCGCAGCGCGCCG
>DASTYR010000095.1:0-6144 GCA_035764795.1 Solirubrobacterales bacterium
TGAACAAGGGCCTGCCGGGCTTCGACGTCGAGGGCGACTCGGTCGTGCTCGCGCCCAAGGGCCCGCACAAGACGGAGAAGGTCGTCGTCAGTGCCCCACCCGGGACGACGCTCTACTTCCTCTGCGCGATCCATCCTTGGATGCAGGGGTCGACCGAGGTCGTCGCGCCCGTCACGCCGCCGGTCGGTTAACGACGGCTGGCCCGGCGCCATCCGAGCCGCGCCTGGGGCGCCGAGCATTCCTCGGCGCCCTGGGCAGCGGTGCGCTTGCGGCCCTGCTGCCCTTCGCGGGGGGCTCGAGCGGCGCAGCGCCGGTCGGGCCCGCGGTGCGACCGCTGCGGGCTGACACGCAGCGCCGTCGTTCGGTCCCACGGCCGTTCGAGGCCGGGCTGCCGATCCCGCGTGAGCTGAGCGGCGAGCGGATCGAGATCCCGATCCGCGAGGCGGATCTGCAGATCCTGCCCGGAGAGAAGACGCGGATGTGGACCTACGGCGGCACCTTTCCGGGGCCGACGATCCGCCGGCCGGCCGGGCAGCGGACCGAGGTTACCTTCCACCACCGCCTGCCGCGCGAGGCCGGCGAGCTGACCGTCCACCTGCACGGCGGCCACAACAGCAGCCGCCACGACGGCCAGCCCGGCGGTCTCACCCGCTCGCAGCCGCGCTCCTTCTACTGCCGCATCCCCTATGGGCTGTCGCCGCGCGAGTCGGGCAACGACCTGCTGATCGAGCCGGGCGCCAGCCGCACCTACGTCTACGACCTGATCGAGGACGGCCGCCCCGAGCGGGCCGCCTTCCAGTGGTACCACGACCACCGCCTCGACCGGACTCGCATCAATGTCTGGCGCGGCCTGGCCGGGATGTGGATCGTCGACGACGACTTCGACCGCTCGCTGCCGCTGCCCTCGGGCGAGCGTGACCTCCCCCTGATGATCGCCGACCGCAGCTTCGGCCCCCGTAATCAGCTCGCCGATCCATTCGACGCCCAGCGCCCGCCCGCCGACGGCGTCAACGGCGCCCGCGTCCTCGTCAACGGCGCCTACATGCCGCACCGTCGCGTCGCCGCCCGGCGCTACCGGCTGCGGCTGCTCAACGTCTCCGGCTTTCGCCCCTACAACCTCTACCTCTCCGACGGCTCGCCGATGACCCAGATCGGCACCGACAGCGGCCTGATGCCGAAGCCGGTGCGCCGCCGCGAGATCCTGCTCGGCCCGGGGGAGAGGGCGGAGGTCGTCGTCGACTTCGCCGGCAAGGGCGGGCAGGCGCTCGAGCTGCGCAGCGGTCCGCGGCGCGGGCCGGGGCGCACGGGACGCGGCGGCGCCGGCGCGCGTCCCTACCTCGGCGCCCTGATGCAGTTCCGGGTCGCTCCCGGGCGCGCGGTCGACCGCAGCCGCGTCCCGCGCGCCCTGCGACCGCTGCCGGCCTGGGCGCGCACGGCCGAGCGGCGCTTCGAGCGTGGGCACGGTCCCGACCGCACCTGGACGATCTCGATCGGCGGCACCTTCAAGACGACCTGGCTGCTCAACGGCCGCACCTTCAACCCGGCCCGGGCCGACGCGAAGCCACGGCTCGGCACGACCGAGGCCTGGGAGCTGGTCAACGACACCAACGTCGCCCATGTCATGCACATGCACCACAGCGACTGGTACCTGCTTGCCCGCGACGGCCACCGCCCGCCGCCCTGGGAGGACTGCCTCAAGGAGACCTTCTTCGTCCATCCCCGCGAACGGATCCTCGTCGCCGGTCACTTCGCCGACTACACCGGCAAGTTCCCGATCCACTGCCACATGCTCGACCACGAGGACCACGGCCTGATGTCGCAGTTCCAGGTCGTGCGCGGCTAGCCGCCGCCGAGACAGCGGACGCCGAGCCCGGCGAGCGGCTAATCGGCGACGGGCCGCAGCGCCAGCAGCACCATGTCGTCGCGCAGCACGCCACCGGCGCGGACGACGGCGTCGGCGCGCAGGCGCTCGGTCAGCTCGCCCAGCTCCTCGTCAGCAAGATCGTGGGCCAGCTTCGCCAGGGCCGCTGGCTCGCAGTGAGTTTCGACTGGACCAGCCTCGAGCCAGCCGTCGGTGTAGAGGACGAGCGTCTCGCCAGGCTCGACCTGAAGCGAGTGGCGCGCCACCGCCGTCGTGGGCAGGGCGCCGAGCAGGGCGCCGCCGCCCAGTTCCTCGGGGCCGCCGCGCTTGACGTGTACCGCTGCCGGGTGCCCGGCCGCGGCCAGCTCGCCGCTCCAGCCGTTGCCGTTGCGGGTGAGGCGCATCAAGAGCGCCGTGGCGAAGTCGTTGAGGGTCGTGCCTTCGTGCAGCAGCTCGTCGATCCGCAGCAGCACTTCGTCGGGCTCGTCGATCTCGCGGATCAGGCCGCGCACCGAGTGCCTCAGCGCCACCGAGACACCGGCAGCGCTACTCCCCTTGCCGGCGACGTCGCCGATCAGGACCCAGCAGCCGTCCTCGGTCGGCAGCACGTCGTAAAGGTCGCCGCCGACCTCGATCCCCTCGCCGGCCGCTTCGAAGACGACCGCGATGTCCAGGCCGGGCACGTCGGCCGGCCGCGGCGGGCGCAGGCCGCGCTGCAGGTTGCGGGCGATCAGGGCGCGCTCCTGGTAGAGGCGGGCATTGTCGAGGGCCAGTGCGGCGCGGTCGCCCAGCTCGGCCAGCAGCTCGAGGTCGTCGGAGTCGTAACGCAGGTTGCTGTGGGCGTGCAGGAAGGAGAGGGCGCCCAGCGTCCGGCCGCGGGCTCTTAGCGGGACGACAGCGGCTGAGTGGTAGCCGGCGTCGGTCATCAGCTGGCGGTGCTCCACGCTCTGGGCCACTTCGCCGATCGACTCGGGGCTGGTCAGATCCGACCAGGCCATCGGCTTGCCGGCCCGCACGACCTGGGCGACGGGGTGGGCCCCGGCGGGATCGAGCGGAAAGCGCCGCCGGATCTCTTCCAGGCGGGTCGCCGCCCCAGGGTCGGCCCCCGCGATGACGCTCTCGCCGATCCAGCCGTCCTTGCGGACGAAGTCGATAAGGCAGAGCTCGGCGACTGCCGGCACCGCCGTCTCGACGATCGTGCGGGCGGTCTCGTCGGGGTCGAGCGAAGCGTCGAGAGCGGCGGTCGCGGCGACGAGGAAGTCCTGGGCGCGACGACGCCGCCGCTCGGCGGTGATGTCGCGGGCGACGACCGATGCGCCGACGATGCCGAGCACCGGGTGCTCGATCGGCGAGATGGTCAGCGAGACGTCGATGCGGGCGCCGTCCTTGCGGATCCGTTCGGTCTCGTAGGTCTCCAGCCGTTCGCCGCGCTTGACTTTGTCGAGGATTCGCATCTCCTCGTTTTTGTGGTCCCGCGGGACGATGAAGGAGACGTGCGTGCCGACCGCTTCCTCCTCGCTGTAGCCGTAGAGCGATTCGGCGCCCCGATTCCAAGAGGTGACGATGCCCTTCAGGTCCTTGCTGAGGACGGCGTCCTGGGTGCCGCGCACGACCTCGGCCAGGTGCTGGCGGACGCGCTCGACCTCGGTGCGCTCGCTGACGTCGCGCAGGAAGCCGGTGAAGAGCGGCGGCTCGGAGCCGGCGATCCGCGTCACCGTCAACTCGACCGGCACGATGCGGCCGTCGCGGCAGTGGGCGGGAAGTTCGATCCGCTCGCCGAGCACGACCTTCTCTCCCGTCTCCAGGTAGCGCCGCAGGCCCTGGCGGTGGCGGTCGCGCAGGTGCTCGGGGACGATCAGCTCCGCCAGCTCGCGCCCGATTGCCTCCTCGCGGCTGTAGCCGAAGAGCCGTTCGGCGGCCTCGTTGAACTCCATCACCTGGCCCTCGTGGTCCATGCCGACGATGCAGTCCAGGGCCGAGGTCAGGACCGCCGACTTGAACTGCTCGCCGGCCCGGGTCATCGCCTCAGCCCGCTGCCGGTTGACGAACATCGCCAGCTGGTCGCCGAAGCCGGCAAGCAGCTCGTTCAGCTCCTCGGACGGAGAGTCGAAGTCGTCGGTGTGGAACTCGGCGATCGCCACCACGTTGCGGGGCGGGCCGACCGGCACGGGGATCGCCAGCGCCGCGGAGAGGCCGGCCTCAGCGAAGGCGGGGCGTCGCGGGAAGTCGGTGTAGGCGGCGACGTCGGCGCTCCAGAGGATCTCGCCTTTCTCCCACGTAGTGCCGAGCAGGCCGGTGCCCTGCTCGAAGGCAAGCTCGCGGCTCGCCCGCCAGATCGGGTCAACATTCAAACCTGGCTCGCTCCAGCCGGCGACGAAGCGCAGCCGCGGCGAGTCCAGCGGCACTTCCCAGATGGCGCCGGACCGCCAGCGCAGCAGCTCGGCGACGGTAGAGACGAAGCCGCTCGCCACCTCGTCGAGCGATGCCCCTTCGATCAGCTGCGCTGCCAGCGCGCGCTGGCAGCGCAGATAACGCCGTAGCTCTACCTCCTGCCGCTGTGCCACCGCTTCAAAGCTACTTCAGTCGCGGGCTCGCACCTCGGCGCTGACCCAGCCGAGGTATCCGGCGCTGCCGGCGACGATCGGCATCGCGACGATCTCCGGCTCCTCGTAGGAGTGCAACTCCCGGATCGCCGCCTCGACCTCCTCGAAGAGACCGGCCTCGGTCTTGGCCAAGCATTGCCACTCCTCGGCCTCCTCGATCGCCCCCTCCCACCGATAGCGACTGACGATCGGCCCGAACATCTGCACGCAAGCCGCCAATCTTCGCTCGACCAGCGCCGCAGCGATCCGCCCCGCCTCCTCCCGCGACCCAACCGTCGTCAGAACCTGTAAGTACTCAGCCACTCAGCCCAGCATAGGTGTCGTCCTGCCGTGGGTCGTCTTGCTGCGGGCCGCCGTCTCGCTATGGGGCCGATCCCGGTAGGGGTGGAACGTCTTGTACTTTTTCTGAAGTTCGGCCAGGGGTACGCTCAACTGTCTTCAGAAAGAGTTAAGTGAAACCCCTACCGGGATCGGCCCCGCCTACGATCCGCTCACCTGCGGATCTGCAACCAGAACCTCACCGTCCGCATCCGGCAGGACGAGGATCGCCCCCTCGCCGCTGGCATACGCCTCCTCGCCGTGGTAGATGACGTCCATCCCGACCGCCTCGTCGTGCTCGGTGGCCCGCAGCGGCATCACCGCGCCGACCAGCTTCAGCAGCAGGAAGGTCATGACGAAGGCGTAGACGGGCGTGACCGCCGCCGCCACGACCTGCGACCAGAACTGCCCCGCGTCCCCGTAGAAGAGACCGTCGGCGATCCCGTTCCAGCCGATCTGGGCGACCAGGCCGAGGAAGAGGATGCCGGTGAGGCCGGCGATCCCGTGGGCGGCGAGGACGTCGAGCGTCTCGTCGACCCGGGTCCGCGGCCGGTACATGATCCCGAAGTAGCAGGGCAGCGCCCCGAGGAAGCCGAGCACCATTGCCCAGCCGGGGCTGATGAAGCCGCCCGCCGGGGTGATCAGCACGCAGCCGACGATGATCGCGGTGGCGGCACCGATCGCCGTCACCCGCCTACCGCGGATCAGGTCGAGCACGAACCAGGTGATCAGCGCGCAGGCCGGCGTTAGCAAGGTGTTGACGAATGCGAGCACGCTGTTCTGACCCGTGTTGATGCCGCTGCCGCCGTTGAAGCCGAACCAGCCGAACCAGAGCAGGCCGGCGCCGAGCAGGACGTAGACGGCGTTGTGGGGGAGCAGCGCCTGGCGGCCGTAGTCCTTGCGCGCGCCGACGACGAGCGCCGCGGCCAGCGCCGAGAAGCCCGAGCCCATCTCGACCGGCACGCCGCCGGCGAAGTCGAGGGTGCCGCCGGAGATCAGCCAGCCGCCGCCGAAGCCCCAGTGCGCGAGCACGCCGTAGACGAGCACCGACCACAGCGCGGCGAACACGAGGAACGCGCTGAAGCGCATCCGCTCGACGACCGCGCCTGAGATCAGCGCCGTGGTGATGATGCAGAACGTCGCCTGGAAGGCGAAGAAGACGAGATGGGGGATCGTCGACCCGAGGCCGTCCGGGTTGGGCGCGAAGTCGACCCCGTTGAGGAAGGCGTAGTCGAGCCCGCCGATGATCGCGTTGCCCGGGGCGAAGGCGAGGGAGTACCCGACCGCGGCCCATGTGATCGTCGCGACGGCGAACGCGGCGATGCACATCATGAACGTGTTCAGGGTGTTCTTCGACCGCAC
>DASTYR010000096.1:0-3876 GCA_035764795.1 Solirubrobacterales bacterium
GAGGCCGGTCACTTTGATTGTCGCCAGTATGTAGTCCTTGTTGGCGGCCACGTTGTCGTACACGACGTGTGCCAGGTTCTGTTTCTGGAAAATTGTGATTTTGCACGAGAGAACGCTGTGGGCTGTCACCGTTCCCATCGCGTAGACGTCGATTACCAGCGGCGCCAGGCCGCCGCATGTCAGGTCGACTTTGCCTGTCCACATCGTGTCCGCTTCATTGAGCGCTTCGGGCTGCTGGAGGCGGAAATCGCAGAACTGCGCCGTTTCGAATGTCGCCGGTTTGGTGCCTTCTGCAAGGCAATGTTTGTATTCCGGTGTGGCGATCGCCGTTGTCGCTGTCCCGTTCATGGTCGCGTCGCCCTCGTGAATGGTGAATGTCGTTTCTTTGTCGCTGCATTCGACTTTGCCTTTTTCCGTTTTGAAGACATCCGGCGCCGTCGCCAGCTGTTCGCCGTGCAGGAAGGTGGCTGTGTGCGACAGGGGGGCTGTGATTCCCGCTGTGAACACGCCGTTCGGTACGGCGTGGGCGGCGCTCGGAAGCGCCGCGCCGATCGCGCAGGCCGCGACCACCGCGACGCACCGTGCCTTGGGATTGCGAAACATCGTCTCTCCTCTCGGTTTCGCTGCCGCCCTGCGGCCCGTCGCTGGGACGGTCCCCGGCGTTTGCCCGGCACGCTGAACTTATGGTCTGAGAAAATTTACTATTTTTCTCAGACCAAGGTGAGCTCGGCGAGCGCGTCGAGCACGACGTCGTCGTGCGTCTTCGGCGAGACCTTGGGAAAGACTTTGGCGATCGTGCCCCCGCCGTCGATGACGAAGGTGGCGCGCTGCACTCCCCAGTACTTCTTGCCGTACATCGACTTCTCGACCCAGGTGCCGAAGGCCTCTGCGACGGCGTGGTCGGCATCGGCCAGCAGGGTGAAGTCGAGTTCGTACTTATCGGCGAACTTCTTGACGTCCTCGACTGAGTCGGGCGAGACGCCGATCACCCGCGCCCGGGCCTTCGCGTACTCGTCGCTGCGGTCCCGGATGCCGCAGGCCTGGGTCGTGCAGCCCGGAGTGTCGGCGCGGGGATAAAAAAACAGTACGACCGTCTGGCCCTTCAGATCGGAGAGCTTGACCGGCTCGCCCTTTTGGTCTGGCAACTCGAAGTCGGGCGCTCTGTCGCCTGCCTGGAGCATCGGGACGGAGGCTAACCCGAATCGGTTCGCAGTCGCAATACGCGCTGGCCGGCGCGCAGCACCAGCAGGCTCCGCTTCAGGCGCCAGCGAGGATCGGCACCGAAGAGGTTCATCAGCCATCTGTCTTGGCGCTTCGGGAGGTTGGCGCATGCAACCTCAGTGGAGGCGATCGGACCGAGTCGCATTCGCTTTGGGCCGACGCGCATACGGGCGTCCGATCCGTTGCAGTTGGCTTCCCAGGCGACCCATTGACCTCCTCCATTCCGGCTGAGGCTAAGGCGGATCTCCTTGGGTCGGTCGAAGAGACGAGCCGCTCCGGCACCCGAAACGGAGACGGCGGTGTAGCTGCCCCAGATGCGATCTGGAGGGCTATAGCTCGCTTCCGCGGGAGCGCAGAGGATGGCGGCAGGAGAAAAAGCAACCATCACTATGAGGCCCGCCCGGTAGCGCCATCCCGCTCCGATTCTCAACACCCGCACACCCTAGCTACGTGCCTTTCGTCGTGCCGTCACACCCGAGGCCACCGAGCCTCCTGCAACGATGTCCAAGCGATGAAGCCCCACGCTCCCACCGCCGCGCCTGCCGAGAAGGGCAAGCTGCGCTTTGGCCTGCCCGGCACCGCCAAGGAGCGTGGCGAGCGCATCAAGGCCGCGATCAAAGCCAATCGCGAGACTCTTCACCGGCTCGCAAAGTAGCTGGTCCCCCTCGAAGAGGCTCAGCTCGTTTCCGTCCTGGTCGGCAGGGTGAAGTCAGGGGCGGTCTGGCCGGCTTCCAGCGTCGTCAGTCCTCGCGGCCCGGCTCCTGGCCGTCCTCGTCGCCGTCGAACTCGTCGTCGCCCTGTTCGAGCGCCGTCTCGGAGACCGAACCGGTGGCGCCCGGGTGGTAGTGGGTCTGGAACCGCTCGAGTGCCTCGTCGCGGGCGTCCTCGTCGATCGGAACGTCGTCGGAGATCCGCACCCAGTCGGCGCCCTCGTAGGCCTCCATGTTGAAGACCTCCTGGTCGAGCGAGGCGGAGTCGTCGACGACGACGATCACCTCGGTCTGGGGGTTGAAGTAGGTGCCGGGCTGCACCAGCAGCTCGTCGACCTCGTAGAGGTTGTCGGCCCCGCCAGCCATCACTCGCCCAATCCTATGAGATCGCCGAGCTGACGCTCGACCTCCGCCTCGACGTCGAGCGGTTGCTCGCCGCCCCGCATCCTTCGTTCGTTGCGGGCGACGACCAGTTCCCTGACCTCGGCCCGCAACTGCTCGTCGCGCCCGGGCCGGGCGCCCGGTGCCTCGAGCAGGCGCGATAGCTCGGCCTCGACGTCGATCGCCGCCTCGCCACGGCGCTGGCGCCGGTAGGAGCGCGCCTCCAACATCTGCCGCGCCTCGGCCGCCTGCAGGGCCTCGTCGACCGGCGGCGCGGGTGCGTCCAGCCGCGGCGGAGGCGCCGCCTCCTCGATCGCCCACGGGCCTTTGCCGATCCCCCGCCAGGCCGGTCCCGAGCGAGCGAAGGAGATCGCCGCGACGGGCAGCGCGATCAGCGTGATCGCGGCCAGGACATAGCCGCTCTGGATGCCGATCGCGCCAGCCGGCAGAAGCATTCCTTAAGGGTAGGGGCTCGTCCTCTCTATCCCGTCGCCAGCCGCCCGTCCTCCCATCCGATACCCTTTTTCCTGGTTGACTGACCAGTCAATCGGCCCGTGATCGGCCTAATCAGGCCACTCCCACCGAGAAAAAGGAGCTTCGAGCAGTGGTTGACTTCACCCTGACCGACGAGCAGAAGGACCTGCGAGAGCTGGCGCACAACTTCGCGGAGAAAGAGATCCGCAGGGTCGCCTGGGACTACGACAAAGAGGGCACCTGGCCGCAGGACATCATCGACCAGGCCTGGGAGGTCGGGTTGATGAACACCCACATCCCCGAGGCCTACGGCGGTCCCGGGCTCGACTACCTCTCCGGCTGCCTGATCGAGGAGGAGATGGGCTGGGGCTGCTCGGGCATCGGCACCTCGCTGATGGCCAACGGGCTCGCCTCGGCACCGATCACGCTCGGCGGCTCTGAGGAGACCAAGAAGAAGTACCTCGGGATGCTGACCGAGGCGCCGAAGCTCGCCTCCTTCTGCCTGACCGAGCCCGACGCCGGCTCCGACGTCTCCGGGATGAAGACCCGCGCCGTCAAGAAGGGCGACAAGTACGTCCTCACCGGCTCCAAGTGCTTCATCACCAACGGCAGCTACGCCGACTACTTCACGGTCTACGCCAAGACCGACCCGGAGGCCGGCCACCGTGGGATCAGCGCCTTCGTCGTCGACGCCGACTCCCCTGGGGTTACGGTCGACAAGAAGGAGGACAAGATGGGGCAGCGGGCTTCCAACACCGCGACCATCTCCTTCGACGAAGTCGAGGTCCCCGCGGAGAACCTGCTCGCCGAGGAGAACAAGGGCTTCAAGCTGGCGATGATGACCCTCGACCGCACCCGTCCAGGCGTCTCGGCGATGGCGGTCGGCATCGGCCGCGCCGCCCTGGAGTACTCGACCGAGTACTCCAAAGAAAGGGTCCAGTTCGGGGTGCCGATCGCGATGCACCAGGCGATCCAGTTCATGATCGCCGACATGGCGACCAAGGTCGAGGCGGCCCGTCTGCTGGTCTGGAACTCGGCCGTCCTCCTCGACGAGGGCGTCCGCAACAGCAAGATCTCCTCGATGGCCAAG
>DASTYR010000097.1:0-5228 GCA_035764795.1 Solirubrobacterales bacterium
AACTGCGGCACGACGAACCAGATGTCGCCCTGCGCGTGGACGAGGTCGACCAACGAGAGCGAGCCGCCCATCATGATCGCGCCGAGCAGCGCCAGCCCCATCGCGACCTCGTAGGAGATCAGCTGAGCGGCGCCGCGCATCGCCCCGAGCAGGCTGTACTTGGAGCCCGAGGACCAGCCGCCGAGCAGCACCCCGTAGAAGGCGATCGAGCCGACCGCGAAGAAGTAGAGGATGCCGATCGGCACGTCGATCCCGTAGAGGCCGACGCCGTTCTGGACGTCGCCCCAGGGGATGATCGCCAGCGCCAGCACGCCCGAGAGGACCGGCAGCAGCGGCCCGATCACGAACAGGGTCGGGATCGCGTTGGCGGGCCGGAACGACTCCTTGCTGAGCAGCTTGCCGACGTCGGCGAGCGGCTGCAGGATTCCGAACGGGCCGACCCGGTTGGGCCCGTAGCGGTGCTGGAAGCGGCCGATCAGCTTGCGCTCCAGGACCGTCATCAGCGGCAGGATCGCGAAGATCACGCCGAAGATCACCAGCGACTTGACGACCATGATCCAGGTCGCTTCGGCGAAGCTCGTGTCGGCGAGGGGAAGCATCAGCGCTCGACCTTCTGGATCTCCACCTGGACCGGTCCGCCGTTCAGCAACTCGTTGGCGTTGGCGTCGACGATGCCCTCGGTGAGGAAGCAGACGCCCTCTTGGACGCGCTCCTTGACCGCGACTTTTGCCTGAACGCTCGTCCCGTTCTGACTCACCCGCACCGCGTCGCCGCTGTCCAGTCCCAGTCGCTCTGCGTCGGACGGCGAGACCTCGATCCGCTGCTCCGGCTGCAAGAACTTCAACGGAGGGTTCAACTCCGTAATTGGACCTGCCCACAGATCTCGATACGTCCCGAGTTGGAGAGAGGACGTCGGTACCCCCTCCGAACGTTTTGCGCGGGAGGAGCCGGAAGCTTCGGGCGACAGCCCTCCGACGCCGCTTCGACGAGTTGCGAGTGAGGAGGGGGTACCGGCGTCCTCCCCCGGTTCGGGAAAAGCCGAAGCTGGATCGCGATCCTGCCAGCGGATGCCCCGGCCTGAGATCTCGGCGTCGTCAAGGCCGGCGTAGAAGGGGACGGCTTCGGCGAGGGCGGCGAAGGCGGAAGGTTGGGAGGTGATGCCGGTGTCATGGCCGAGGGCGAGGGCGAGCTCGGCGAGGACGCCGTAGTTCGGTCGGATGCTCCCAGGGCGTGCGGCGCTGGGGCGGACTCGCTGGAGGCGTCCGTCGGGGTGCGTGACGGTGCCGTCTTTCTCGGCGTGGGTCTCGAGGGGAAAGACGACGTCGGCCTTGGCCGTGGTCGCGTTCTCGAACATCGAGAAGACGATCAGGTGGTCGACTGACGTGAGGGCTCGCTCCCAAGCTTCCGTGTCCGGGAAGTCGCGGAGGGGGTCGGCGCCGAAGAGGATCAGGGACTTGAGCTCGCCTGACTCGAGGGCGGCGCGGATCTCCTCGGTCGTCTTACCGACGAGTGCTCCCTTTCCGTGCGATAGAGCGGGTAAGTGAGCACTCGTTTCGCTGAGTCCCGGGCCGGCGTCGGGGAGGCAGCCGGCCTCGCGCAGGCCGCGACCGTTGGCCAGCTCGGGGACTTCGAGCAGGCCCGAGCTGTCGTTGGCGGCGAGGCCCAGGGTGGTGGCTAGGTCGAGCAGGGCGTCGAGGGTGGCCTCGCCCTCACGGGCGATCCGCTCGCCCCAGACGACTACGACGCTCTCGGCCTTGAGCAGGACGTCCTCTCCGCCCAGCTCGGTGAAGACGGACGCGGCGTTGCCGGGTGCGTAGCGGTGCACCGCTACGGCACCGCCATCGAGTGCGGTCGGGCGATCGGTTGCCACCACCAACTTGGCCCCGTTGCGACGGATCGCCTTGCGGATGCGCAGGTCGAGGATCGACATGTCGTGCAGCGGATCGGTGCCGACTACGAGGATCGCGTCGGCGTCGTCCAGGTCCTTCGTGCGCACCGCCAGGTCCGGCTGCGCTAGCCGCAGCAGCGTCTCGCGCGACGCCCCGCCCGCCCGCCGCGACTCCACGTGCGGCGAGCCCAGCGCCTCGCGCAGGATCTTCTGAACCAGAAAACCCTCCTCGTTGGAAGCATCGCCGACGATCGCGGCGACCCGGCCCGGCACATCCGAGTTTGACCCCGCTCCAGTGTGGTCAATCTCCGATGCGTGTCGCAAACCAGCGGCCGCCTTCGCGATCGCCTCGTCCCAGCCCGCCGCCGCGCCGCCTCGCAGCCGCGGCTCGGTAACCCGCTCCTCGGCAGCGAACATCTCGAAGCCGTAGCGGCCGCGGTCGCAGAGCCAGCCGTCGTCGACCTCCTCGTTGTCGCGCGCGATCACCCGCTTCACCTGCTCGTCGCGCACCGTGAAGCTGACGTTGCACTGGCTGGGGCAGAGGGTGCAGACCGAGCCCGCTTCCTCGACGTCCCAGGGCCGCGCCCGGAAGCGGTAGGTGTAGTTGGTCAGCGCCCCGACCGGGCAGATGTCGGTGATGTTGCCGTGGAAGGGCGCGACGTAGGGGCGCTCGTCGAAGGTGCCGACGTAGGTGCGGTCGCCCCGCTCCAGCAGCTGCAGCTGCGAGTCCTCGGCGACCTCCTGGCTGAAGCGCACGCAGCGGTAGCAGAGGATGCAGCGCTCGCGGTCGATCGCGACCAGCGGGCTCAGCGGCAGCGGCTTCTCGAAGTGACGCTTGGGATCGGTGAAGCGGCTTTTGCCGGGCCCCCAGCCCATCGTGATGTCCTGCAACGGACACTCGCCGCCTTTGTCGCAAACCGGGCAGTCGAGCGGGTGGTTGACGAGCAGGAACTCGACCACTGCGTTCTGCGCCTCCTTCACCTTTTCGCTGCGGGTGTTGACGACCATCCCGTCGCGGACCGGCGTCGAGCACGAGGTCTGCAGCTTCGGCACGCCCTCGATCTCGACCAGGCACATGCGGCAGGCGCCGACGGGAGGGCCGAGTTTTGGTTCGTAACAGAAGATCGGGATCTCGACGTCGCCGCGTTTGGCGGCGTCGTGGAGCATCTCGCCCTCGGTCGCGCCGACCTCACGGCCGTCGATGACGATCGTGATCTCCTGCCCCTTGCTCATGGCCCGACCCCTACGCTCTCCATCGGGCCCTGCACCGCAGCGATCCGCTCGGGCTCGGCAGTCTCGTCGCCCGCCTCGGCGATCACCGCCTCGAACTCGTCGCGGAACTTGCGCACCATCGCGCCGACCGGCATCGCCATCGAGTCGCCGAGCACGCAGAGGCAGTTGCCGATGATGTTTTCCTGCACCGAGGCGACGATGTCGAGGTCCATCGGCGTCGCCTCCCCTCGCACCACCCGTTCCAGCATCTTCACCGTCCAGTTGGTCCCCTCGCGGCACGGCGTGCACTTGCCGCACGACTCGTGGTGGTAGAAGCGCGCCGTCCGCAGCGCCATGTGGGGGATCGAGACGGTGTCGTCGGCGACGATGATCGAGCCCGAGCCGAGCATCGAGCCCGCCTCGGCCATCGCCTCGAAGGAGTAGGGGAGGTCGAGCCCTTCCTCGGCCTTCAGGACGGGGGACGAGGAGCCGCCCGGGTAGAAGGCCTTCAGCTCGCAGCCGTCGAGCGGACCGCCGGCGAGGTCGCAGATCAACTCCCGGGTCGGGATCCCCAGCTCGACCTCGTAGTTGCCGGGCCGCTTGACCCGGCCAGAGACGGAGACCACCTTGGTGCCCGGTGATTGCTCGGTGCCGAAGCCTTTGAACCACTCGGCGCCTTTGGCGACGATGTGCGGCACGTTGGAGAGGGTCTCGACGTTGTTGATCAGGGTCGGCCCGCCGTAGAGGCCCTGCACCGCAGGGAACGGCGGCTTGAGGCGCGGGTTGCCCCGCTTGCCCTCGAGTGCGTCGAGCAACGCCGTCTCCTCGCCGCAGATGTAGGCGCCGGCGCCGCGATGGACGACCAGCTCGAGGTCGCAGTGGCTGCCGAGGATGTCCTTGCCGAGGTAGCCGGCCTCGTAGGCCTCGGCGACGGCGGCATCGAGGATGTCCCCCTGCAGGTCGTACTCGCCGCGGATGAAGATGAAGGCGTGGCCGGCGCCGGCGGCACGGGCGGCGATCGCGATTCCCTCGATCAACTGATGCGGGTTGCGCTGCATCAGCTCGCGGTCCTTGAAGGCGCCAGGCTCGGACTCGTCTGCGTTGCAGCAGAGGTACTTGGGCATGTCGCCGCGTGGCAGGAAGGAGGCCTTTTTGCCCATCGCGAAGCCGGCGCCGCCGCGACCGCGCAGGCCAGAGTCCTCGAGCTCCTTGAGGACCTCATCCGGCTCCATCTGCCGGTAGGCCTTCTCCAGCGAGGCGTAGCCGCCGTAGCCGCGGTAGCCGTCGATCGTCCGCAGGTTGGCGTCCTCGGCGTGCTCGAGCAGGACGCGGGTCTCAGGCATCGCCGCCTCCTCGCGCGCCGTTGCGGTCGCCGGCGAGAGGCCGCCGCTCCAGCGACTTCTCCGGCAGCACCTCGCCGCCCGCGACGAGCTGTTCGATCGCGGTCGCCGCGTCGGCCGCCTCGAGCGGCCCGAAGTAACGCTCGTCGATCGAGGCCATCGGCGCGATGTCGCAGGCGCCGAGGCACTCGAAGCCGCTGAGGAAGACCTTGCCGTCGGGGGAGAGGGCGCCGTGACGAGCTTCGTGCGGGTCGCAGCCGGCCGCCTCCGCGAACGCTTCGAGCAGGTCGTCCGCGCCGCGCATCCAGCAGCTGATGTTGGTGCAGACGTGGACCCGGTGCTCTCCGGCGGGCGACGTATGCAGCAGGTCGTAGAAGCTCGCAACCGACTCCAGGTAGGCGGGGGTGACGCGCATCACCGCCGCGGCCTGACGGATCCCGTCCGGCGTGCACCAGCCGTAGCGCCGCTGCACCGCCCACAGCGCCGGGATCGAGGCCGATTTGCGGTCGGGGTAGCGCGACATCCGCTCCTCGATCTCCTCCCGCAGGTCGTCGGGGCAGTCGACATCGTGCAGCTCGGGAATCTCAGCTGAGGAGCGATCTGGAACCCGACCCTTGTCAACGGCGGGGTCTACCGGCAGCTCAGGCACGAGCTCCTCCATTCTCGACCCGATTCCGAGGAGCAATCGCGAGAAGGGGTTGGGATGCCTCTCGAACGGGCGGATACTCAAAGTGCAGCGCCAACTGGCGCTGCACTTGTCCGGGCGAGGGGCATCCCAACCCCTTCAC
>DASTYR010000098.1:0-5548 GCA_035764795.1 Solirubrobacterales bacterium
GGCGGCATGGCCCGCCACGGCGGCGGCGCGTTCAGCGGCAAGGACCCGTCGAAGGTCGACCGCTCGGCCGCCTACGCCGCGCGCTACGTCGCCAAGAACGTCGTGGCCGCCGGCCTGGCCCGCAGGGTGGAGGTCCAGGTCGCCTACGCGATCGGCGTCGCCCACCCGGTCTCGCTCATGGTCGAGACCTTCGGCACCGGCAAGCTGCCCGACCAGGAGATCGCCCGCCTCGTCGAAACGGAGTTCGACCTCCGCCCCGGCGCCTTCCGCAAGTACCTAGACCTCCATCGCCCGGTCTTCAAGAAGACCGCTGCTTACGGTCACTTCGGTCGTCAAGACCCCGACTTCACCTGGGAGCGCACCGACCGCGTCGACGCCCTCCGCCAAGCTGCGGGCCAGACCGAAGCAGCTCCCGCCTGAGAGACCCCCGGCAGGGGGTGGAGCGTCTTGTACTTTTTTTGCGCGACGGCCCGCGGACAGCCGTCAGCTGTCTTCAAAAAAAGTTAAGCGAAACCCCCTGCCGGGGGTCTCACCTTGGCGGCTGCGCCTGACCGAGACCGTGCTCGCCCGCCGAAGCCACTCCCGTCGCCTGGTCGACAGCGTGCACAACGTCCTCGGGATCTGCCACCCCAGCGAAGACGAAGTTGTAGTCGTCGGTGGCGGCGGTGTCGAAGTCGACGTCGCCGATCTGCATTAGTCGTTGGTAGACGGATTGGCGGTAGTTGACGTTTTGGACCCGCTCGAGGCGGGTCTCCTGGACCTCGCGCGAGACGATGCCGCGTTTGATGTTGAGACGGCGGTCGGTGATCGTGTAGGTGGTGGCTACGCGTTTGACGAAGCCGGCCAGGACGGTGAGGCCGATGACGGCTAGGACGATGAGGAAGACGGTGCCGTCGCTCGCGTCGAAGAGCTTGGCGAGCAGGGCTGCTAGCGCCGCTACGGCGATCCCCTTTAAGTAGAAGCCGAGGATCGCCCGCCAGGAGGGGTGGCCGCGGAAGATCACTTGCTCGCCTGGACTGAGGTTGAGCCCCATCGACCGGGCAGGATATCCGGCCGTCCGCCGGTCGCCATACCGTCGTCCGGATGGCGATCGCCAAGGTTGAGCCGCTGACCACCGCCCGTGCTCTGCGCGGGCCGTTCGACTACCGGTTGCCGGAGCGGATGGCCGACCTGGAGGTTGGCAGCGTCGTGCGGGTCCCGTTCGGGCGGCGGCGAACCCTCGGGGTCGTTGTCGGCCTCGCCGAGAGCTCCTCCCTGCCGCCCGAGCGGCTCGCCGAGCCGCTGGAGGCGCTCGAGGCCGGGGCGCCGCCGGAGTTGGTGCGACTGGCCCTCTGGGTCGCCCGCGAGTACTGCTCGACCCCGGCGCGGGGCTTGCAGCTCGTGCTGCCGCCCGGGACCGGGACGGGAGCCGGCGGCAGGCGCGTCCGACCACGGACCGAGCTGCGGGTGGAGATCACCGCAGCCGGCGAGGAGGCGCTCTCGGGAGGCGGCCGCCTCGGCGCCCGCCAGCGCGCCGTGCTCGAGGCGCTGTCTGCGGGCGAGATGTCGGCGCCGGCCCTCGCGGCGGCGGTCGGCTCCGACCGCCAGGTACTGCGGCGGCTCGAGTCGCGGGGCTTGATCGAAACCCGCAGCTCGCGAGTGCGACGGCGACCGGGGCACGCGACGGTCGGCGCCGTTGCCGAATGCCCGGCGCTGTTGCCCGAGCAGGAGCGAGCGGTCGCCGAGATCGTCGCCGCTCTGGACGGCGAGGCGGGGGTGCCGCGCGAGCAGCTCCTGTACGGCGTCACCGGCTCTGGCAAGACGGAGGTCTACCTGGCCGCAGTCGAGGCGGCCTTGGCGCGCGGCCGCGGGGCGATCGTCCTCGTCCCCGAGATAGGTCTGGCCCCGCAGGCGGTCGCCCGCTTTCGCGCTCGTCTCGGCGATCGGGTCGCGGTTCTGCACTCGGCTCTTTCGCCGGGCGAGCGCTATGACGAGTGGCGACGGCTGCGCGACGGCGAGGCGAGCGTCTGCGTCGGGCCGCGCTCCGCCGTCTTCGCTCCGGTGCGCGACCTCGGTCTGCTTGCCGTCGACGAGGAGCACGACCCCTCCTACAAGCAGGAAGGGGACCCCTGTTACGACGCCCGCGCCGTCGCCCGGCGCCGCGCCGTCGAAGCCGGCGCCGTGCTCGTCGCCGGCACGGCGACCCCGCGTCCGGAGTCTTGGGTCGAGCTACCGCGACTTGAGCTGCCGCGCCGCGTCGACGGCCGCCGCATGCCACCGGTGCAGACGATCGACATGCGCGAGGCCGATCCGCGCTCGGGTCCGATCCACCCCACCACCTGGGAGGCACTGGAGGAGGTGCGGGCGGCCGGCAGCAAGGCGATCGTGATGGTCAACCGGCGCGGCTTCGCTCCCTGGCTGACCTGCCGCTCCTGCGGGCATCACTGGGGCTGCCCGCACTGCGACGTCTCGTTGATCGTCCACCGCGGTGCCGGCCGCATCGTCTGCCACCACTGCGCCCACGCCGAGCCGTTGCCGGCCTCGTGCCCGGAGTGCCGCTCGACGACGCTTTCGCGCGCCGGCGTGGGCAGCGAGCAGATTGAGGCGCTGCTGGCGGAGCGGCTGGCGCCGATGCCGGTCTTCCGCCTCGACTCCGACGTCGCCGCCGGGCGCGGCGCCCACGCCCGTATCCTCGCTGCCTTTGGCGAGGCCGCCAGCGGCATCCTGGTCGGAACCCAGATGGTCGCCAAGGGGCACGACTTCCCGGAGGTGACCCTGAGCGCGATCGTCGACGCCGACGCCACCCTGCGCTTCCCCGACTTTCGCGCCGCCGAGCGCACCTTCGCGATGGTCGCCCAGCTGGCCGGCCGCAGCGGCCGCGGCGAGGCGGGGGGGAGGGTCGTGGTCCAGACCCTGGCCCCGCAGGCGCCGAGCGTCGTCCATGCAGCCGCCCACGACGCACCAGGCTTCCTCGCCGAGGAGGTCGACCGCCGTCAGGCGCTTCGCTACCCGCCCTTCTCGAGCCTGGTGCGAATCCTGCTGCGCTCCTCCGAGGAGCCGCGGCTCGATGCGGCGGCGGCTCGGCTCGGCGCGGCGCTCGCCGAGCGACTGCCCGCCAGCACCGAACTGCTCGGCCCAGCGCCGATGTTCCGCGTCCGCGACCGCTACCGGCGCCGGCTGCTGACCAAGGCGGAGGACCGTGAGGGCACCGTGGGCGCTGTTCGCTCGGTCGTCGAGCGGCTCGCCGCCGATCGCGCCTTCCGCGACGTCGCCCTCGGCGTGGACGTCGACCCTCAGTAGGGTCCCTCCCCGGACCCGAGTGGTCCGGTTTGAGAGATGAAGAGGACCGCCGTCATCACCGGAGCTTCGAGCGGCATCGGAGCCGCCACCGCGAGGGCGCTCGCCGCCGAAGGGTTCCAGGTGGTGCTCGGAGCGCGGCGATTGGAGCGGCTCGAGCCGCTGGCCGCCGAGCTCGACGGCGTCGCGATGCGGCTGGACGTCACGGAGCCCGAGTCGGTGGACGAGTTCCTCGCCTCCGTCGCCTCCTGCGACGTGCTGGTCAACAACGCCGGCGGAGCGATCGGCTTGGATTCCGTCGGCGCCGCGGACGAGGACCGCTGGCGCTGGATGTACGAGGCAAACGTGCTGGGCTCGATGCGCATGACCCGCGGCCTGCTCGGCAAGCTCCTCGAGTCGGGCGACGGGCACGTCGTCGCGGTGACCAGCATCGCGGCCTTTGAGACCTACCGGGGCGGCGCCGGCTACAGCGCCGCCAAGCACGCGCAGCGGGCGATGCTGCGGGCGCTGCGACTCGAGCTGCTCGGTCAGCCGGTCAGGATCACCGAGGTTGCGCCGGGGATGGTCGAGACGGAGTTCTCGCTTGTCAGGTTCGGTGGCGACGAGGAGGCCGCGGCACGCGTCTACGACGGGCTGCGCCCCCTCGACGCCACCGATGTCGCCGAGTGCATTCGCTGGGCCGTCGCCCAGCCGAGTCACGTCAACGTCGACGAGATCGTCGTCAGGCCGCGCGCTCAGGCGACGGCGACCGAGGTGCATCGCGAACGTTGATTTCCGCGGCGTCTGAACGCGCCCGACGATCCATAGAATCGCTCCGATGGGTGACGAGGCGGCGGTCAAGGCGCGATCGGAGCGCGAGGCGCGCGAAGCGGAGCTGCTGGAGCGGCGCGAAGCGGCCTTGGCGCAGGTCGTCAAGTTCGGCGACCCGGTGCTGAAGAGCAAGGCCTCGGCGGTGCGTGGCGTCGGCTCGGCTGAGCGGGCCGAGGCGGAGCGGATGATCGCGATCATGCGGGACGGGATGGGGGTCGGGCTGGCGGCGACCCAGGTCGGGATCCTGCGGCGGCTGCTGGTCTTCCAAGCGGCGCCGGGCGAGCCGACCGCGCTGGTCAACCCCTCGCTCGACTGGCTCTCCGAGGAGACGGTCGTCGCTGAGGAGGGTTGCCTGAGTCTGCCGCGGGTGGCGCTCGACGTCGAGCGTCCGCTGCATGCGCGGGTCTCCGGCCTCGACCTCGAGGGGGAAGAGGTGACGATCGAGGCCTCGGGCCTCGAGGCCCGCGTGCTCCAGCACGAGATCGACCACCTCGACGGGGTGCTGATCCTCGACCGGGCTCCGCGTGACCAGCGCAAGGGGGCCCTGCGGGCGCTGCGCGAAGGCGGCAGCTACGCCCCTCCCGCCGCCGAGGAGGAGGCGGGCGGCGGCGAGGAGCACCGCGAGCCGCGCACCGACGCGTGAGGACCGTCTACCTCGGCACCTCGGACTTCGCGGCGACTGTACTGCGCCGCCTCGCCACCTCGCCTCACCGGCCACAGCCGGTCGTGACTCCCCCCAACAGCCGCAAGGGCCGCGGTCGCCGCAGCGGCCCGCCGCCGGCCGCGCTCGCCGCGGCCGAGCTCGGGATCGAGCTGCTGCAGAGCGGGCACGTCAACGAGGAGGCGGCGCTGGCGCGGATCCGCGCCGCCGAACCGGAGGCGCTTGCGGTCTGCGCCTTCGGCCAGCTGATTCGCGAGCCGCTGCTCTCCGAGCTGCCTCTGCTCAACGTCCATCCCTCGCTGTTGCCGCGCTGGCGCGGCGCAGCACCGATCGAGCGAGCGATCATGGCGGGGGACGACCGCACGGGGGTCAGCATCATGCGCTTGACCGCAGGTCTCGACTCGGGGCCGGTGGCGCTGCAGGAGGAGGAGCCGATCGGCCTCGAGGACGACTTCGGCGCCTTGGCGGCGCGGCTCGCCGGGCTCGGTGGCGAGCTGTTGGTACGGGCGCTCGACGGGCAGGAGGACGGCTCGCTGCGGTTCAGCGACCAGGACGAGGCGTTGGTCACCTACGCGGAGAAGATCGATCCGGCCGAGCGTCGCCTCGACCCCTCCCGGCCGGCGGCCGAGCTGGCCCGCGTCGTCCGCGCCCTCACCCCGCACGTCGGCGCCTACCTCGAGCTGGACGGTGGCGAGCGCCTCGGTGTGCGGCGGGCGCGTGCGGTCGAGAGCGGCGCGGCCGAGGGGGAGCTGCGCTCCGAGCAGGGGGCGCTGCTGCTCAGCTGCGGCAGGGGAGCGCTGC
>DASTYR010000099.1:0-3923 GCA_035764795.1 Solirubrobacterales bacterium
AAACGCCGGCCTCATTAGGCCGGCGTTTGTCCGGGGAGGGGACGCCCGACTCTCCCTACGCAGCAACCGGCTCAGGCTTCGCCGCCTCCGCCGCCACTTCGGCGGCGTACCCCAGCCGCTCGGCATATTCAGCCGCCTGCATGCGCGAGATGACCATGCGCTGGATCTCGGCCGTGCCCTCGAACAGCTGGTAGATCTTGGCGTCGCGGAAGAACTTCTCCAGCGGGCACTCGGTGCTCCAGGCGTAGGGACCGACGAGGTCCATCAGCGTCGTCGTCGCCCACATCGTCACGTCGCCTGCCTTCAACTTCGACATCGAGCCCTGACCACCGCGCATCGGAACGCCGTTGCGGCCCATCCAGGCGGCGCGCTGGACCAGCAGGCGGGCGGCTTCGATCTCGGTCGCCACGTCGGCGAGGGTCTGCTGAACGTGCTGGGTCTTCAGCAGCGGCGTCCCTTCCCCGCTGCGACCGTCGAGGTACTCGAGGGTCCACTCGTAGGCGGCCTGGGCGATGCCGAGGGCTGAAGCGCCGACCAGGGGGCGCGTGATCTCGAAGGTGGCGAGCGCGTCGGCGCCGCGCGATTTCTTGCCTTCGCGGCCGCGCTGGAGCTTCTTCTCGAGCTTCTCGTCGCCGCCGAGGAGGCAGTCGCCGGAGATGCGGCATTCGTCGAGGATGATCTCGGCGGTGTGCGAGGCGCGGATGCCGAGCTTCGACTCCTTCTTGCCCTGGCTCAGCCCGGGAGAGCCCTTGGGGATGACGAACGACGCCTGTCCGCGGGTGCCGAGGCTGGGATCGACGGTGGCGACGACGACGTGCACGTCGGCGATGCCGCCATTGGTGATGAAGACCTTGGTGCCGTTGAGGACCCACTCGTCGCCGTCGCGCTTGGCGGTCGTCTTCAAGCTCTTGACGTCAGAGCCCGCCTGCGGCTCGGTCACGGCGTACGCGCCGAGCTTGACCTCGTCGGCGTTGCCGAAGCATTCGGGCACCCACCGCGCGATTTGCTCCGGGGTCCCCGAAGACGCGATGCCGGCCGCGGCAAGGCCCGAGCCGGAGATCGCCAGCGCGATCCCGGCACAGCCCCAGTGGAACTCTTCGGCCGAGATCACCTGCATCTGGCCCTCGCCGTCGGCAGCCGAGCGCTGGATCGACTCGAGCGTGCCAAAACCCTGCCGGCGGGCCTCCTGGATGACCTCCCAGGGCGTGCTCTCCTCTTCGTCGTGCTTGCGCGCGGCGGGACGGATGACGTCACGGGCGAAGGCGCGGCAGCGCTCCTTGTACTCCTGCTGCTCGTCGTTCAGTCGGAAGTCCATGAAGCCTCCTCGGCGGCGCCAGCGCGGGATCCGTGCCGCTCCCGGCGTGTTGATTGACCAGTCAGTCAGGAGGTTAGCTGACCAACCAGCCAGTTTCGAGAAGCGCCATCCGCGGGCGCCGCCAGGGGTGGGTAGCGTTGCGACGATGCCGCGGCCCATCAACGCCGACCTGCCGAGCGCCGCTGAGCTGCCCACGGGCGAGGCGACTCGCGAGCCGGACAGCAGAGACCGCGTTCCTCTCCCACCCGGCAAGCGTCGACGGAGGCGGCGGCGGTCCGTTCCCGGTGCGCTCAAGGCGATCGGCGGCCTCTTCGCGCTTGCGATCGTTTTCGTCGTCGCGGCGATTCTCGGCGGCGGCTCCGCCGAGGAGAGCGACGTCTCGGGACCGGCACCGGCCCCGGTGCCACCTGCAGCGGAGCAGCCGGGTGAGAGCGATCGCGCGACGACGGCGGAGCAGCTCGGCTTCCCCGCTTTCGCGACGAGCAACACGACCCGGGTAGGCGGGTCGGACCCTGCGTCGAACGCCGCCGCCGTAGCGCTCGCCGTTTATCCCTCGACGGAGGAGGCGCTGCGCCCGTCGGCCGTCAGCCTCGTCGACACGGCCAACTGGCAAGCCGCGATCGCTGCCTCCGTGCTGATGGCGGAACCGGTCCGGGCACCGCTCCTGCTCGGTGAAGCCGGCGGGCTTGCGGAGCCGACGGCGGCGGCCTTCGATACCCTCGACCCTCAAGGCAACCCGGAGAGCCGTGGGGCACAGGTCTTCTCGATCGGCGCCGCCGCCGCCCCGGAGGGCCTCGAGACGAGGGCCATCGAGCCGGCCGGCCCGGCCGCGACCGCCGTGGCGATCGCGCGCCTGCGGGAGCGGCTCGTCGACCAGCCGCCTCAACACCTGATCGTCGCCAGCGCCGACCGGCCCGAGTTCGCGATGCCGGCGGCGGCGTGGGCGGCGCGCTCGGGCGACCCGGTCCTCTTCACCGGGCCCCGGCGCCTGCCAAAGGCGACGGCGGCGGCGTTGCGGCGCTACCGCGAGGCGCGCGTCTACGTGCTCGGCCCCTCATCGGTCATCTCCTCAGACGTCGTCCGTCAAATTGGCCGGATCGGCGACGGGCAGGTACGGCGTGTCTCCGGCGAGGATCCCGTCGCCAACGCGATCGCGCTCGCCCGCTACGCCGACGGGAACTTCGGCTGGAACGTCAACGACCCCGGCCACGGCTTCGTCCTGGCGCGCGCCGACTCACCGCTCGACGCAGCCGCTGCTTCCGCGCTTTCGGCCTCTGGGACCTGGGGACCCCTGCTGCTCACCGACAGCGCCGATACGCTGCCGGCGGCGCTGCGCGGCTACCTGCTCGACGTCAAGCCGGGCTACACGACGGACCCGACGCGCGCCTTCTACAACCATGTGTGGGTGATCGGCGATCAGGAGGCAATCGACGTGAATCAGCAGGCGCAGATCGACGCCCTCGCCGAGCTGGCGAAGATCGGTGGCGAAGGATGAGCGAGGCGGAGAACCCCGAACTGCTCTCGCCCGCACACGAGGTAACCGTCGACGACGTTCGCGCCCTTGCCGGTGCCTCCACCCCCCACTTCGCGCTGCAGGTGCGCAACCGGATCCAGCGGCTGATCGCGCCGCTGCCCGTCGACCATCCCGCGCGGCGCGAAGGGGAGCGCAAGATCGCCGATCTCGAACGTCTCGCCGAACACAGCGGTGAGCCGCGCGGCGGCACCGGAACCGACCACGGATGAAGCACCTGGCGGCGGGCGTCTGGCGACTCGTCGAGGTCCCGGCACCGACGATCAACGTCTACCTGGCCGAGGACGTGCTGATCGACGCCGGCCGAACCTGGGACCGGCGCCGCATCCTCAAGCAGACCGAGGGGCTCGAGATCTCGCTACTTGCTCTGACCCACGTCCATCCGGATCACCAGGGCGCCGCCAAGGCGGTGTGCGAGGCACGCGGCATCCCGCTCGCCTGCCACGCCGACGACGTCGACGCTATGGAGGGCCGGCGCCCGGTGCAGGAGGCGCACCGCGACCATCCGGTCAACCGAGTCGTGCGGGCCCTCTGGGAGGGGCCCCCGCACCCGGTCGGCAGGGCTCTGAACGAGGGCGACGAGATAGCCGGCTTCCGGGTCGTGCACGCCCCCGGCCACGCCCGCGGTGAGGTGATCTTCTTCCGCGACTCCGATCGGGTCGCGATCTGCGGCGACGTGATCCGCAACATGAGCTACGCGACCGGCCGCCCGCTGATCGCCGAGCCGCCCGTGATCTTCACCTACGACCCGGCGGAGAACCGCCGCTCGATTCGCAAGCTCGCGGCGCTGGAGCCGACCCTGATCCTTCCCGGGCACGGCCCGGCGCTGACCGACATGGCGGCCTTCGACCGGTTCGTCGCCGCGCTGCCCGCCTAAACGGGACGGTTCCGCCGGCCGCAGCTTTGCGCCATCCGCGCGGTTACCTAATTTCAGCGAGTCGTCGCCGAAAAGGAGCCCGCATGAGCAAGCTGCAGAGCAGAAGCCCCTCGCCCGCAATGGTCGTCGCCGTGATCGCCCTGGTCGTCGCCCTGGCCGGCAGCGCCTACGCCGCCCAGACGATCAACGGCGGCGCGATC
>DASTYR010000100.1:0-5516 GCA_035764795.1 Solirubrobacterales bacterium
TCGGGATCACCGCCATCACCCGCTCACCCTCGCGCAACGGCAGCAGGTTGACCAGGGCGCTGCCTTTGGCCGTTCGCGATCCCTCGGGCAGCTCGTAGACCTTGAGCCGGTAGACCTTGCCGCGGTTGGTGAAGAAGAGCAGGTAGTCGTGGGTCGAGCAGATGTGCAGGTGGGCGATGTAGTCGTCCTCTTTGAGGTTCATCCCCATCACACCGACGCCGCCGCGGCGCTGCTGACGGTAGGTGGCCAGCGGCAGCCGCTTCACGTATCCCGAAGCGGTCAGTGAGATCACCATCTGCTGGTCGGCGATCATGTCCTCGATGCCGACGTCACCCTCGAAGTGGGTGATTTCGGTGCGCCGCTCGTCGCCATAGGAGGCTGCGATCTCCGCCAGCTCCTCTTTGACGAGGCCGAGCACTTTCGCCTCGTCACCGAGGATCTCGCGCAGCTCGCCGATCCGCTCCTGCAGGTCGGCGTGCTCGGCGCGGACCTTGTCGGACTCCAGCGCGGTGAGCCGCTGCAGCCGCATGTCGAGGATCGCCTGCGCCTGCTCGCGCGATAGCTCGAACTTGGAGATCAGGCCATCGCGGGCGGCGTCGGGATCGGCCGAGCCACGGATCAGTTTGATCACCGCGTCGAGGTTGTCGAGCGCGATCAGCAGCCCCTCGAGGATGTGGGCGCGGGCCTCGGCACGCCGCAGTTCGTACTGGGTGCGGCGGGTGATGACCTCGCGCTGGTGCTGGACGTAGTGGTGGACCAGCTCCAGCAGGCTCAGCGTCCGCGGCACGCCGTCGACCAGCGCCACCATGTTGACGCCGAAGCTGTTCTGCATCTGCGTTTTCTTGTAGAGGTTGTTGAGCACGACCTTGGCCGGCTGGCCGCCGCGCTTGAGCTCGATCACGAGCCGCATCCCGGAGCGGTCGGACTCGTCGCGCAGGTCGGAGATCCCCTCAAGTTTCTTGTCGCGTACGAGGTCGGCGATCTTCGTGATCAGGCCGTTGTCGCCGCCCTTCTTGACCATGAAGGGAAGCTCGGTGACGACGATCGCGTCCTTGCCGCCCTTCAACGGCTCGACGTGGGCGCGGGCACGCACGCGCACGGAGCCGCGGCCGGAGGCATAGGCGTCGCGGATCCCCTCCATGCTCATGATCCCGCCACCCGGGAAGTCAGGGCCCTTGATGTGGGTCATCAACCCGGCCAGGTCGATGCTCGGTTCCTCGATGTAGGCGTTGACGGCGGCAGCGACCTCGCGCAGGTTGTGGGGTGGGATGTTGGTCGCCATCCCGACCGCGATTCCGGCCGCCCCGTTGACCAGCAGGTTCGGGAAACGGGCCGGGAGGACCAGCGGTTCCTGCGTCGATTCGTCGTAATTGGGACCGAAGTCGACCGTGTCGGCGTCGATGTCGCGCAGCAGCTCGGTCGCCAACCGGCCCAGGCGCGCCTCGGTGTTGTGGCTGACGAATCCGTTGGTCAGGAAGGAGTGATCATCAGTGTCGACTCGCAGCGAGAAGACTGGCTGCACTCCTGCCGGCTCGACCGACTCCACCTCCGCGTAGAAGTAGTCGCCGGTAACGAGTGGGCCGACGACGTCGCGCACCTCCTTCGACTCGATCCGCTCCAGGATCGCCGTGCCGCCCTGCTCCCAGCGCTCGATCCGATCGACGTTGTGGCGACGCAGCCAGTCGCGATTGCTCCAGGTCGCGCCAGCGTCGGAGCGAATGTAGTCGGCCATGAAGGGGACGTGGTCGTGACTGAGGGCGCGGCTCTGCACCGGGATGGAGGCGAGCTCCTTCTCGAGCTTGGCCTGCTTGGCTCTCAGGAATCCGATCCTGCTGGCGAACAAGCGTGCGTCGCGACGATTGCTTATGACCACCTTGAGCTCGCCCTTCTCATAGCGGCAGATGCGGGACACGATCCCGGCCTCGAGCAGAAGCAGCTGCACGTCCTTGGCGAGCTGTTCGCTATAGGTCGAGTAAGAGACCTGGATCGTGTTGCGCGGTAGGAGCGAGGAGGAGCCGTCTCCGGTGAACAAGGCGCGCAAGAAGATGCGCTTAAACGGCGCGCTGGCCCGCCAGACGAACTCCGGCACGCGCTTCTGCGCCGCCCGGCCGGTCAGCTCCGCGAGCGGGCTGTCGTGGAGGCGATCGAGGTTTTGGACGTCCAGCTCATGGAGCTCGCTGCCAGACGCGATCTGACGCGTATAGGCGTAACGCGGCCCGCCGACCACGGCGTCATAAGCGGCGAGGACCTGGTCGAAGAAGTCCTTGTCGACGTTGTTGAAGCCAGCGCGTGAGGCGCTGACCCAGCCCTCGGAAACGAAAGCGCCCGCCAGGAGGGCGAGGTCTCGATCCCGCTCGGCGAGCGGCTCTCCGCTCTCTCTCGCCGAACGGGAAATCAGAACGCGGTCGGCGGGCCGTAACTCCTCGAGCAGCTTCCAGAGGAGCAGGGGTACGCCCGCCATGTCGACCAAACAGAGGACGGGGTGGTTGTGGGTGCCGGTCAGCTCGTGACCCTGTGCGGTACGCACCCGCAACGTCGGGTGATCGCCCGAATGGAAGAGCTTCGTCGCGCGCACTGGGCGTCCGAGGCGATCGAGCACCTCGAGATCCACATCGTTGTCCGACTCCGGCTTCGCGTCGGGCACAAGCGCGTCGATCCGAAGCGTCCCCTTCGTGGTCGCGACCCGCGTGTCGCCCGTGACGCAGTACCGCATCGCCGCCGCCGGATCGTCGTCGATCGAGCCGAAGTTGCCCTGCCCGTCGACCAGCGTGTAGCGCAGCGAGAACTCCTGCGCCATCCGCACCAGGGTGTCGTAGATCGCCGAGTCGCCGTGCGGGTGGTAGCGGCCCATGACCTCGCCGACGATGAAGGCGCACTTGCGGTAGGCGCGCGTCGGCTGCAGACCGATGTCGTGCATCGCGTAGAGCACTCGACGATGGACCGGCTTCAGTCCGTCGCGGACGTCGGGCAGGGCCCGCCCCACGATCACGCTCATCGCGTAATCGAGATAGGACGAGCGCATCTCCTTCTCGAGCTCGCGCTCCTCGATCCGCCCGGTCAGGGCCTCGAGCGCCATCAGCGATCCAGCCCGCTAAACGTCAAGGAACTTGACCTCCTTCGCGTTCGACTCGATGAAGTCGCGCCTCGGCCCCACCTGGTCGCCCATCAGCATGCTGAAGATCTGATCGGCGGCGGTGGCGTCTTCGAGCGTCACCCGGGCCAGCGTCCGCGTCGCCGGGTCCATCGTCGTCTCGCGCAGCTGGTCGGCGTTCATCTCCCCGAGCCCCTTGAAGCGGGTCAGCTGGACACCGTGGCGGGCAAGCTCGAGCACAGCCCCGCGCAGCGCCTGGAAGCTGAGCGCCTCGCTGGTGCGGCTGCCGAGCCGCACCTCGAAGGGCGGTCGGCCGACCTGGCCGAGCAGCGCGGTGTGGACCTCGGCGAACTTGCGGTAGTCGTGGTGCTCGAAGAGCTCACGCGGCAACGTGTGGGTACGGGCGAGGCCGCTCTTGCGCTCGACCGCCTTCACCGTCAACCCCTCGTCGGAGGTCTCCAACAGCTCGGTCTCGAACGGCTCGGCCGGGTCGTCCTTGCCCCCAAGCAGTTTGCCGGCCGCCGCCAGCGTCGCCACGCCCTCGTCGAGCAGGCTCGACTCCTCGAGGAAGCGCACCGTGTCCTGCCCGAACTCGGCCTGCAGCGAGGAGCCCCAGCCCTCGTACTCTTTCGCCCGCCGCGTGTACGACTGCCAGCGGCTCTTGGTCAGTTTCTTCGGCACGCCGCTCGCGTCGGCGAGCTCGATGTCCTCGAGCTTGTCGCGCAGCAGCAGCTCCTCCAGTTCGGACTCGCGCTCGAGGTACGTCTCCTGGTTGCCCTGCTTGACGCGGTAGAGGGGCGGTTTGGCGATGTAGACGTAACCGGCGTCGATCAGCTCCGGCATCTGACGGTAGAGAAAGGTGAGGACCAGGGTGCGGATGTGGGCGCCGTCGACGTCGGCGTCGGTCGCCATGACGATTTTGTGGTACCTCGCGTCCTCGAGGTTGAACTCTTCGTGGACGCCGGTCCCGATCGCGGTTATTAGCGCCTGCACCTCGTTGTTGGCGAGGACCTTGTCGATACGGCTCTTCTCGACGTTGATGATCTTGCCGCGCAGCGGCAGCACCGCCTGCGTCGAGCGATCGCGCGCCTGCTTGGCCGAACCGCCGGCCGAGTCGCCCTCGACCACGAACAGCTCGGCGTCGCGCGGGTCCTTGACCGAGCAATCGGCGAGCTTGCCGGGCAAGGTCGAGTTCTCGAGCGCCGACTTGCGGCGCGTCAGGTCGCGCGCCTTGCGTGCCGCGTCGCGCGCTCGGGAGGCGTCGATCGCCTTGGTGATGATGCGGCGCGCGTCGCCCGGGTTCTCCTCGAGGAACTCCGCCAGCTTCCTGTTGACGGTCTCCTCGACCAGCCCTTTGATCGGCGGGTTGCCCAGTTTGGTCTTGGTCTGGCCCTCGAACTGGGGATCGTGCAGCTTGACCGAGATCACCGCGGTAAGCCCCTCGCGCACGTCCTCTCCGGAGAGGTTTCCGTCTTTCTCTTTGAGCAGCCCCTTGCCACGGGCGTAGGCGTTGAGCGTGCGCGTCAGCGCCGCGCGGAACCCGGAGAGGTGGGAGCCGCCCTCGTGGGTGTTGATGTTGTTGGCAAAGCTGAAGATCGATTCCTGGTAGGAGCCGTTCCACTGCATCGCGACCTCGACCTGGCCATCGTCCTCTTGGCCCTCGAAGTAGACCGTCTTGCGGTGCAGCGTGTCCTTGTTCTCGTTGAGGTGGCGAACGAAGTCCTCGATGCCGCCCTCGTATTGGAAGGTGACGCTGTTGGTCTCGCCACGCTCGTCAATCAGTTCGATCTTCAGGCCGCGAGTCAGGAAGGCGGTCTCGCGAAGGCGCTCGGCCAGGGTCTGGAAATCGAACTCGACCTCTTCGAAGATCTCTGGGTCCGGCTGGAAGGTCAGCGTCGTCCCGGTCGTCTTCGTCGCCTCCTGCTTAGCCAGGGGCGCCTGCGGCTTGCCGCGCTCGTAGTCCTGCCTCCAGACGTGGCCGTCGCGACCGATCTCCAGGCAGAGCTTCTCGGAGAGCGCGTTGACGACCGAGACGCCGACGCCGTGCAAGCCGCCTGAGACTTTGTAGCCGCCGCCCTCCCCGAACTTGCCGCCCGCGTGGAGGGTGGTCAGGACGACCTCGGCGGCGGGGCGCGTCTCCTTCTCCAGTTCTTCGACCGGGATGCCGCGGCCGTCGTCGACGACGGTGCAGCTGCCGTCGGGGTGGAGCTCGACGCGGACCAGGCTGCAGTGCCCGGCGAGCGCCTCGTCGACCGAGTTGTCGACGACCTCGTAGACGAGGTGGTGCAGTCCCCGCGGCCCGGTCGAGCCGATGTACATGCCGGGCCGCTTGCGAACCGCCTCAAGCCCTTCGAGGACGGTGATGTCCTTGGCCCCGTAGGAGCCTGGGTCCGCTTTTTTCTTGCCGCGGCCGGTCTTCGATTTC
>DASTYR010000101.1:0-3048 GCA_035764795.1 Solirubrobacterales bacterium
AGCGACGACGGCGGCCACACGAACGCAGTCTTCACCTCGCTCCTCGCCAGCTGCCGCATGCTCGAGGTCGAGCCGTGGAGCTACCTGCGCGACCTCCTCTGCCTCCTGCCCCGCTGGTCATCGCACCGTCTCCTCGAGCTCCAGACTTCACACCGGTCGTGATGCGGCGATGTGAGAACGCGGGGTTGCGAGAATCGACACCGATCTGGCCGACTTGGGGAATTTCGGCCGGACTTGCACGGTCAGAGCGGGCATGGATGCTCAGGCAACCTTGCCTCCCGAAGCGATCACCCCTGAGACCGGCGTCCGCTGGTTCGCGCCGTACGGCGGCGTGATCGATCGCGGCCCGATGTGCGAGGTGGTGGCCGGCGGCCTTCTCATCGGCCAGTTCGAGCGCGACGGCCGCGACCGTGGGCCGCGCAACGTCCTGCTCGTCCAGCTGGCGCAGGATCCGGCGATGCACCTCGGCCGCCTGGCCAACGCGTTCGGCATCGGCGAGGAGTACCTGCGGCTCCTGCGCCGCAAGGCCGAGGCCGAGGGACTCGGCGCGGTCATGCTCTGCCGCACGGGGCAGAAGCAGCGGATCACCGCTCGCCAGCGGGCTCGCTTGCGCCGGAGCTTCGCCGAGGGTGCGTGGCCGGCGGAGGCCTGGCGCAGGCAGCCGAAGCGCAACCGGCTCAGCATCGCGACCATCCAGCGCGAGCATGTCAGGTGGCGGGCGGAGCTTGCGCCGGCGCAGCCGGCGGTGGTCGTGGCGGCAGCGCCGACCGAGCCGATGCAGCTCGCGCTCTTCACGGCGAGCGCGAACGACGAAGTCGGCGACGACACCGCGGCGGTCGACGAGTCCGTCGGTGCGGTCCGGCCCGCCATGGCGGCGCCGGTCCGCGCCGGCAGCCATGTGCAGCACCTGGGCAGCTGGATCATGCTGGCGCTGGCGTACGCCCATGGCCTGCACGACGAGGTCGAACGAGTCGACGAGGGAAGCCGGACCAGCCTGCGCATCGCGCTCGACGCGGTGGTGATGGCGCTGGCGATCGGCGAGAAGACCGTCGAGGGTGTCAGGCGGCTGGCGACGCCGACGGCGCCATTCCTCTTGCGCGCGGGCCACACACCGACGGCGAGCTTCGCCCGGCGCCGCCTGTGGCGCGTCGGCGAGGCGGGCGGCGCCGAGCTGATGGCGGGGATGGCGCGGCGCTACCTCGAGGCCAACCACGAGCAGGGCGAGCTGGCGATCTTCTACGTCGACAACCACCTCCGCCCCTACACCGGCCAGCACACGCTGCGCAAGGGCTGGCGCATGCAGGACCGCCGCGTCCTGCCGGGCTCGACCGACTACTACGTCCACGACGAGGATGGTCGGCCGGTCTTGCGCGAGGAGGTGCCGTCGCACGACTCGCTCATCCAGCACCTCTCGCCGATCGCCGATCGCCTGCGCGATGGGCTGGGCGACGGCGAGCGGATCCTGCTCGGCTTCGATCGCGCCGGCGCCTATGCCGACGAGCTGGCCGACTTGCGCGACGCCGAGTTCGAGTTCGTCACCTACGAGCGCAAGCCATACCCACTCCTCGCCCCGAGCGCGTTCACCGACGCCGTCATCCTCGGGGAGAAGGTCGGTCTCCACGAGAGCCGGCTGCGCAACCTCGGCAGAGGGCGCGGTCGCGTGCGGCGCATCGCCGTCCTCACCGACGAGGGCCAGCAGGTGAACCTCCTGGCCGTCTCGCGCGAGCCGGCCGAGCGGCTGGTCGAGATCCTGTCGCACAGGTGGCGCCAGGAGAACGCCTTCAAGCACGGCGTCGAGCGCTGGGGCGTGAACCAGCTCGACGGACGACGCATCACCTCGTATCCGCCCGGCACGATCATCCCGAACCCGCTCAGGCGCCGGCTCGACCGCGCGCTGCGCATCGCCCGCGTCGAGGAAGGGATGGCCCGCCGCGTCCTCGCCCGGCAGCCGAGCGACGCCGCTCGTGACCGCGCCGAACGCGACCTCGCCGAGGCGCTCCAGCGCCAGGCCGACATCGAGTACCTGCGGCCGTACGTGCCGACCCATGCGCCCATCGAGGACACCGAGCTGGCCGGCCGGCTCGTCCATCACACCGGCGAGCTCAAGGCCGTGGTCGACACCATCCGCATCGTGTGCGCGAACGCCGAGGCCGACCTGGCTGCCATCGTCGCGCCGGCGCTGCACCGGCCCGCTGAGGCGAAGAAGGTGATTCGCAACCTCTGCAACGCGCCGGGCGCGATCCGGCTCACCGATGGGACCATCCATCTGGACCTCGCGCCCGCCGCCAACCGCAACGAACGCGAGGCTCTCGCGTACCTCATCGAGGAGGTCAACACCTGGAACCTCACGCTACCAGGAGACGCCCGCCACAGGCCGCTGCGCGTCCGTCTCCCCAACTCTCATGACTGACGCGGTATGAAGTCTGGTGCACTTCTCGCCCGTCTGGCAGCCCGCCTGGGTGACCGGGTTGCAGGCGTCGAAGCCGGCGCCGGCCGACGGACCCAGCTCGGGACAGACGGGGGCCGCGTCCGGCGGAGCCGCGTCGACGACCGATCCATCCCGCAGATGAAACGACCCGCGCAGGTCATCACCACAGCCGACCGCGAGGACCAGGCAGGCGAGCGCGCGCTGGTGCATGAACACATTTGGCGCGCGTCACATCGTGGCCGCGAGCGCAAAAGGCGGCACGCGAGCCGTCAGGGCCGCGCACACTTTGCGTCTAGTCGACGCTGCACCAGATGGAGGCCGGGTTGGCCGCGCAGTAGGCGGCCTCGAGCGCGTCGGCGGTGGCGATGCCGGTGCAGCCGTTGCTGCAGCGGCCGGGCGCGGAGGCGCAGAGCGCCGCGATGGCTTCTTGCCCGGCGGTGCCGCCGCCGGCGTCGTCGTAGGTGCGCAGGATGAGCTCGAGGCTGTATTCGCGGCAGTTGCCGTGCTGGTCGCCGCGCGGAACGCAGAAGCCGTAGGCTGCCGGGACCTGGTCGAGGTCCTCGCCGTCTTCGTCGACGAAGTAGGACTGGAAGAAGCGGCACTGGTGGCGGGGGGCGCCG
>DASTYR010000102.1:0-2479 GCA_035764795.1 Solirubrobacterales bacterium
CGTGCTCGGCGCGCTCCTTCGGATCGTCGAGCAGCGCCTTCGCCTGTGCGCGGTCCTCCTCCTCGTCCGTTCCGCGCGGGTAGGTGCCGGCGATCGGCCGCGTCTCGACGCGGTTGCCGCTGACCTTGACGAGCGGCTCAGGCGAGGCGCCGGCGATCTGGAAGTCGCCGAACTCGAGGAAGTACATGTAGGGCGAGGGGTTGACGGCGCGCAGGCCACGGTAAATCGAGAAGGCCTCAACCGGCGCAGGGGCCGAGAAGCGCTGCGAGGGAACGACCTGGAAGGCATCGCCAGCGTGGACGTACTCGATGATTCGGGCGACCATCGCTTCGAACTCCTCCCGCTCCATGTTGGAGGCGAAACGCGGCGGCTCGGTGACGGCGGCGTGCTCAGGAACGGGGACGGCGCCGCGCAGGCGGGTGCGCACGTCGGCGATCGCGGCGACGGCGCGCTCGTAGGCGGCGTCGATGCCGCCCTCGTCGTCGGCGAAGGCGCAGGCCATCACTGTCAGCTCGTGGCGCAGGTGATCGAAGGTGAGCAGCACGTCGGTGACCATCAGCGCCATGTCGGGCAGGCCGAGCGGGTCGGGATTGGGCTCGCCCAACGGCTCGACGGTGCGGACGAGGTCGTAGCCGAAGAAGCCGACGGCCCCACCGGCAAATGGAGGCAGGCCGGCGACCGGAGCGAGCCGGAAGCGCGACATGTACTCGGCGACGGCGGCATAGGGATCGGGCGCGTCGACGTCCTCTCCACCACCGCCGTGCTCGCCCCCTCCGGAGCTGGTGAGCCTGCCGTCGTTCCAGCGCAGCACCTCGCGCGGGCCGATGCCGACGAACGAGTAGCGCCCTACCTGTCCCTGCTCGGCCGACTCGAGCAGGAAGCAGGGTGCCCCGGCCGGCTCCCCGGCCCGCAGCTTGAGGAAGGCGGAGACCGGCGTCTCGCAGTCGTCGACGAAGCGGGCGCGAACCGGCACGACGTTGCCCTCCTCGGCCAGCCGCCGCGCCTCCTCGAGGCTCGGCTCGAGGCGCAGGCCCGACTCAGCGACGACGGCCATTCAGCACTTCCATCACCGCGGACTGCGGCACCTCGCGGGCGGCTAGCAGCACGCTGAGGTGGTAGAGGACGTCGGCGGCCTCTTCGGCGACGCGCTGGTCGGACTCTTCCCGCGCCGCACGCACGACCTCCTCGGCCTCCTCCTCCACCTTCTCGCCGATCAGCCTCGGGTCGTCGAGCAGTTGCACGGTGTAGCTGCCCTCGGGACGCTCGGCCGCCCGACTGCGCAGGGTGCGTTCGAGCGCCGCCAGCGCTTCGTGAGCCGGCGGCGTCAGCTCGCTCAGGCCGCGGTAGAAGCAGGAGCGCTCGCCGGTGTGACAGGCCGGCCCGGTCGGCTCGACCAGGGCGACAAGCGCATCGCCATCGCAGTCGTAGCGGAGCTGGCGCAGGCGCAGCACGTTGCCCGACTCTTCGCCCTTGCGCCAGATCCGTTCGCGCGAGCGGCTGTAGAAGTGGACCTCGCCGCTCTCGACCGTCAGTCGCAGGGCCTCCATGTTCATGTAGGCGAGCGTCAGCACCTCGCCGCTGGTCGCGTCCTGTGCCACGCATGGCACCAAGCCATGCTCGTCGAAGTTCAGATCCACCACCATCGACCCATCGTATTCGAGCTCTGCGGCCGCTCCGGAAGAGAAGGACGGAGGAAATGCAACGAAAGCTGTCCAATGCTGTGTATTTACATCGCGCCGTCTCGGTATCTATTGTGGTCCCCGCATGGTTTTGGCCGGGGGGACGACAGCTGCGCTCGGCGCCTACCTACCCGGCTTCCGCGATCTACCCGACCACCAGCACCAGGAGGCTCCGGGGGCTTGGCTCCCGTCGGTTCCCGCGACCGTTGCTGGGTGGTACACGCTGCTCGGTGGCGTATGGCTCACCACGACCGGGCTCTGCAGCGGCGCCGCCGCCGCGTGGGCATGGTGGCGCAGCGAAGACGTCTCGACCGCGGCCGGGGACGGCGCGGCGATCGGGTTCATATACGGGATCCCCGTCACCATTTGCGCCGCGATCATGCTGATATTGGGCATATGAGAGCAGTGAGACGTCCGATGTCGATCAGGTTCACCGCTCTTGCCGCGATGCTCGCCGGAACCGTGGTAGGCCTGACCCTGCTGCTCGGCGACGCACCGTTTTGGACTTTCTTCGCGGCATCGCTAGGAGTACTGCCGATCCTCTTCGCCTACCTGGTCTCGCAGGATCGCGGTTACGAGGGCGGCCTGGCCGACCTAATCGCGCCGTTGCCTCGCAGCACCAGTTCCGACAGCCTCGGCGAAATCGCCTCCGAAGACCCCTACGTATCGGTGATGACGCTACACGGATCGCTCGCCTCGGTTGCGCACCCCGAACGCACGCCGAACTCCCTGTACGTGGTCCTCAATCCCGACGAGCGCGAACGACTGCGCATCAACACCCTGCATCGGCTGGGCTTGAA
>DASTYR010000103.1:0-6030 GCA_035764795.1 Solirubrobacterales bacterium
TACCTGTTCCAGCCGGCGATCTTCGAGGCGGCCCGGGCGCTGGAGCCCTCCTGGCGCGGCGAGCTCGAGATCACCGAGGCGATCCAGTCGCTGATCGAGGACGACCACCGCGTTCAGTCGGAGGTCGTGCGCGGCTGGTGGAAGGACACCGGCCAGCTCGCCGACATGCTGGAGGCGAACCGGCTCGTGCTCGAGGAGATCGAGCCGCGGCTGGAGGGTGAGATCGACGACTCCTCGCGGGTCGAGGGCCGGGTCGTGGTTGAGGCCGGCGCGCACCTCAGCGGCTCGGTGGTTCGCGGACCGGCGGTGATCGCCGCCGGCGCCCGCATCGAGGACGCCTACGTCGGTCCATACACCTCGATCGGCGAGAACGTGCGGATCGCCCGCTCCGAAGTCGAGCACTCGATCGTGCTCTCCGGATCGGTGGTCGAGGACCTCGGCACGCGGATGGAGGCCAGCCTGCTGGGCCGCGAAGTGAAGCTGACCCGCAGCGAGGGCATGCCGAAGACGCTGCGGATGCTGGTCGGCGACAAGTCCGAGATCAAGCTGATCTGAGTCGCCAGCCGGCCTGCAGTCGGCATTCGACCAGCGTGCGCAGCACGCGCAGGCCGTCGACCGCGGTCAGCTTCTTGCCCGCCTCCCGTCCGCGCGCCCTGTAGCGAACCGGTACCTCGTAGATGCGGTGGCCGGCGGCGAGCAGCCTGCCGGTGATCTCGGGCTCGATGTCGAAGCCCCGAGATTCGAGGCGAAGCGACCTGAAGACGTCGGTCCGCATCGCCTTGTGGCAGGTCATGATGTCGCCGAGGTAGCTGTTGAAGAGGAGGTTGGCGGCGAGCGTCACCCCCTTGTTGCCGATCACGTACCAGAAGCTGAAGGCCGAGTGGGACTCGAAGCCGCGCGTCCCGAACACGACGTCGGCCTCGCCGGCGACGATCGGCTCGAGCAGCTTGCCGATGTCGGCGGGGTCGTACTCGAGGTCGGCGTCCATGATCGCGGCGTAGGTGCCGCTCGCGTGCCGCAGGGCGGTCTGCACGGCGGCCCCCTTGCCGGCGTTCTGCGGGTGGGAGACGAGGGAGATCCGAGGATCCTGTGCCAGCTCGGCCAGCACCTCGGCGGTGCCGTCGGTGGAGCCGTCGTCGACGATCACCAGCTCGACGCCGTCGGTCGGGTAGCTCGTCGCGAGGACCGCCTCGACCGCGCGCCGCACCGTCTCGCGCTCGTTGAACACCGGCATCAGGATCGACAGGTCGGGCACGGGCGCGGGAAGGTTAGTGGCTCGCCGACGCGAACCCGCCGCCCGGGAGCGGCCATGGACGTGTTCTAGGATGCGCGCCGTGCGGCTGCTGAGCGAGGTTCTCGGGGCGCTGGGCGCTGGCGTCTTGGTGTTCCTCGTCGTCCGGCAGCTTGGCTTCGAGGGCCGGCGCGCCCTCGTCGCGGTGGCACTCGTTCCGCTGGCGGTCGCGGGGTTGCTCGCGGTGCCTGCCCTCCGCAGTGGCACAGCGGAGTTGCTCGACGAGCGTGAGGAGAATGCCTCCCTGACCGCCGGAGAAGCCCAGGTATGGCCTGGGAAGAAAATCGGCTTGGCGGTCGAGTTCCTCGGGTGGGTGGAGGAACGCCTTCCGGAGGGGGACACCTTTCATCTGGTTATCGGGCGCGCTCCCGACGAAGTGTTCGTGGGCGGGGTAGGCGTCCGACAGGCGGCGATCCTGCAGTGGGGCCTCTTCCAGCTGGCTCCCCATCTTGCGGTCGAACAGTCCCCGAAAGCACGAGACCTCCAACCGGGCGAAGGCCGCAATGCGGACTGGATTGTCTTCTACGACGCCGAGTCCGCAGATCATGCAGCTGTGTCGCCCGCCGAGGTCCTGACCCACGCCCCGCGCTTCGCGATGGCGAGGACCAACCTTGCGCGCTGAGGTCGCCCCCTTCGCCGTCGATCTCCTGCTGGCGCTCGCCGGGCTGGGGATCTTGCTGGCAATCGGGCTCGTGCCACGGCGGCCGTCCGGCGTGCTGGCCGCCTTGGGCCTCGCTTATCTGACCGGAGCGTCGGTTGTGCCGGTCGTGCTGATTGCCTTAGTGGTTATCGGCGTCCCGTTCACCTTGGAGGCGTTTGGGGTCGTGGTTCTCCTCTGCATCGGCGCCGGCGCGCTGCGTTGGCGGGCAGGACCTGAGGAACGGATTGCTTCCCGCGAAGCATGGTGGCGCAAGCCATGGCGTTCTTGGTCGGTCGACGCTTGGGCGGCTGGCGCCTTCATCGCTCTCTTCGGAGTGTTCGCCGTCGTCGGCATGCTGAGCGCCTTCGAGATGCCGCTGACCGTTTGGGACGCCTGGTCGATATGGGCACGCAAGGCCCAGATGCTGACCGAACACGACTCTCTCATCAGCGGCTTCTGGAGCTCATCCAGCTATTCCTGGACTCACCTCGACTATCCGATCCTGTACCCCGTCTGGGAGGCGCTCCACTTCCGGGCCGCCGGCGAATTCGACTCCCAGGCGATCCTCCGACACGTCTGGCTCTTCCTCGTGGCCTTTGTCTGGGCGGTCGCCTTCCTGATGCGGGGACGGGTTCGGCCGGTCGTCTGGGCACCGCTGCTGCTTCTCGCCGCCGCCGCGCCAGGTGTCTGGCAGCAGCTGCTTACCGGCTACGCCGACGTCCCGATGGCGATCTTCGCCTGCCTCGGGGCGATGTCCCTTGCGCTGTGGCTGAGCGACGGGGACGGGCGTTTCATCGCCCTCGCCACGATCATGCTTGCCGCGGCAGCCAACGCCAAGAACGAGGGATTGATGGTTGTCGTGGCGCTGCTTCTCGTCGCCGGGGCGATCAGCGTCGTGCGTCGATTCCGCCTGCCGGAGCTCCTTATCGCCTCGGGCGTCGTCGTCCTCTCGATCCTGCCATGGCGAGCGTGGACCTCCGTGCAGGGCATAGAGGGTGACCTGCCCATCTCGAAGGGAATTACCGACCCCGGCTACATGATCGACAGGATCGATCGGGTCTGGCCCGCCATCGAGTCGATCGGCAACCAGCTGGCCGACCAAGCCCAATGGCTGCAGCTGCTACCGCTCGCCGCTCTGGTGGTCGCCGTTTCCCTGATCTCGGCGGTCGGCCGACGCGTCGCCATCTTCTATCTCGCCGCGTTCGCGGTCGTATGGGCGGGGCTTGTCTGGAGCTACTGGATCAGCCCCAATCCCCTCGACTGGCACCTGGGCACCTCCGCGAATCGTATTGTCTCAGTCCTGGTGCTGATCTGCCTGGCAGCCGTAGTGCACCTGTCGGGGCTCTTGCTCGACGCGCTCGGCCAGCGGCGCGACGACGCCGCCAGCGACTAGCCTGTCCGGCTCGTGATCGTCGAGAACGCGCAGAACCCCGAGGTCCGATGAAGCTGCTGATCGCCGGCGCGGCCGGCATGCTCGGCCGCGACGTCGTGCTCGCGGCGGGTAACGCAGGCCATGACGTGGTCGGCTTCGGCCGCACCGAGCTCGACGTCACCGACGCCGCCGCGCTCGAGCGCAAGTTCGAGCAGGAGCGGCCCGACGTCGTCGTCAACTGCGCCGCCTGGACCGATGTCGACGGCGCCGAGGAGGCCGAGGAGGCGGCGACGGCGGTCAACGGCGTCGGCGCCGGCAACGTCGCCGCCGCGGCCGCCGCGCAGGGGGCCAGCGTCGTCTACGTCTCCACCGACTACGTCTTCGACGGCGCCAAGGGCGCGCCCTACGTCGAGACCGACCAGACGGCGCCGCTCTCCGCCTACGGCCGCAGCAAGCTGGCCGGCGAGGAGGCCACCGCGGCGACCAACAAACGCCACTTCATCGTCCGCTCGGCCGGGCTGTTCGGGATCGGCGGCGGCAACTTCGTCGAGACGATGCTGCGCCTCGCCGAGGCCCAGAACGAGGTGCTGGTCGTCCGTGACCAGGTGGGGTCGCCGACCTATACCTGGCACCTCGCCTACGGCTTGGTACGCCTGATAGAGGGCGTCGAGTACGGCATCCACCACATGGCCGCCGCCGGCGCCTGCTCCTGGTACGAATTCGCGCGCGAGATCTTCGAGCAGGCCAAGGTCGAGTGCAAAGTGCTCTCGGCGACGACCGACATGCTCGGCCGCCCGGCAGCGCGGCCGCCTTACTCGGCGCTGGTCAGCCAGCGCGAGCACGCGATCGAATTGCCCCCCTGGCAGGACGGCCTCGGCGCCTATCTGTCGCAGCGGCGGGCGGAGAGGGAGGAAGTGGCATGAGGCTCCTTGTAACCGGCGCAGCCGGATTCATCGGCTCCACCTACGTGCGACTCGTCGGCGCAGAGCACGATGTCGTCGTGCTCGACAAGCTCACCTACGCCGGCCGCCGCGAGAACCTGCCCGAGGGCACGCATCTGATCGAGGGTGCGATCGAGGATCCGGACGCGGTGCGGGAGGCGATGCAGGGCTGCGACGCGGTCGTCAACTTCGCCGCCGAGTCGCACGTCGACCGCTCGATCGACGACCAGGACGCCTTCGCCCGCACCCACGTGATCGGCACCGGCACGCTGCTCGACGCCGCCCGCGAGCTCGGCGTTGAGCGCTACCTGCAGGTCTCCACCGACGAGGTCGACGGCTCGATCGAGTAGGGCACCTACACCGAGGAGTCCCCGATCGCGCCGTCGTCGCCGTACTCGGCCACCAAGGCCGGCGGCGACCTGCTCGTGATCTCGCACGTTCACACGCACGGGATCGAGGCCGTGATCTGCCGCGGCTCGAACAACTACGGGCCGCGCCAGTACCCCGAGAAGCTGATCCCGCTGATGGTGTTGAACGCGCTGCACGGTGACTCGCTGCCGGTGTACGGGGACGGGAGGCAGGTGCGCAACTGGCTCTACGTCGAGGACTTCTGTCGCGGCATCCACACGGTGCTGGCAAAGGGCAAGGCCGGCGAGGCCTACAACGTCGGCGGTCCCGATGAGTGCGAGAACATCGAAGTAGTGAAACGGGTGATCGAGCTGACCGGGGGCGACGAGTCCTTGATCGAATACGTCACCGACCGGCCCGGCCACGACCGCCGCTACTCGCTCTCCTCCGAGAAGCTGAAGACCGAGCTGGGCTGGGAGGCGCAAGTGCACTTCGACGAGGGCCTTGAGCGAACCGTGCAGTGGTACCGCGACAACGAGGAGTGGTGGGGACCGATCCGCTCCGGCGAGTACCGCGAGTACTACGAAAAGCAGTACGGCAAGGCGTTGAGCTGATGCCGGAGCGGCTCCCCACCAAGCTCGAGGGGGTCGTCCTGCTCGAGCCGCAGGTGCATGGCGACGAGCGCGGCTTCATGGTCGAGACCTACCGTCGTGATGCTTGGGCCGAGCTGGGGGTTGACGCCGAGTTCGTCCAGCACAACCACTCGCGCTCGGTCCAGGGGACGCTGCGCGGCCTGCACTTCCAGACCGAGCCGGGGCAGGCGAAGCTGGTGCGCTGCCCGCGCGGCAGGATCCTCGACGTCGCCGTCGACCTGCGCCGTGGCTCGCCCACCTACGGCCAGTGGGAGGGACACGTCCTCGATGACGAGCGTCACCGCCAGCTCTACGTCCCGGTCGGCTTCGGCCACGGCTTCGCCGTCCTCAGCGAGGTCGCCGACGTCGCCTACCAGCTCTCCAGCCTCTACGACCCGGCGACCGAGTCCGGCATCGCCTGGGACGACCCCGAGGTCGGCGTCGAGTGGCAGGTGGACGAGCCGCGGCTCAGCGAGCGCGACAAATCGGCGCCGCGGCTGGCCGAGGTGGCCGACGGGCTGCCGTTCTAGTTAGTTTCACACGCAAGTGTGTAGGCACTGAAAAAAGTGTGTGCCAATTTGGCGTTGGCGCGTGTTAAGTGGAATTTCACTGCTAGCGTCGCGGACAGGAGGGTGAAGGAGCGCGGGTGTGCCCAGATGGCTGACATCCATCTGTCCGTTCACCGCGGATCCGGTTCGAGTCCGGCGCCCTCCGCATAAGACCCTCGAAGTGGGTGAGTCTGGAGGCAGCCCGTGATAGCCTAGGACCCGGATGTCAGCTGTCTGGGGGTGGTTCCCCCTCCTTCA
>DASTYR010000104.1:0-5492 GCA_035764795.1 Solirubrobacterales bacterium
GGTGGCCGGATCGCCTGGGCGAAGACGCCGCCCTCGATCGCCTCCTCGCAGACGCGCATCGCCAGGTCGGCGTCGCCGACCACGAGCGGGACGATCTGCGTCGTCGAGCCCGCCACCTCGAAGCCCTCGCGCGCCAGCTCGTCGCGCAGCGCGCCCGCGTTGCCCTGCAGCCGCCCGGGCATCGACGGCTGCTCGATCAGCAGCTCGAGCGCGGCCAGGGCACCGGCGACCGCCGGCGGCGGCGGGGCGGTGGAGAAGATGAAGGAACGCGCCGTGTTGAGCAGGTAGTCGCAGAGCTCGGCGCTGCCGCATACATAGGCGCCGTAGGAGCCGAGTGCCTTGCCGAGCGTGCCCACGACGAGGTCGACCGCGTCGCCGAGCCCGGCGGCGGCGACCGAGCCGCGCCCGCCGGGACCGAGCGCGCCGGTGGCGTGCGCCTCGTCGACCATCAGCCGGCAGCCATGTTGGCGGGCCAACTCGGCCAGCTGCAGCAGCGGCGCAACGTCCCCGTCCATCGAGAAGACACCGTCGGTGACGATCAGAGCCGCCCGCTCGCCGGCCCGGTGTAGCCCCCAAGCGAGGTGCTCGACGTCGCGGTGGCGGTAGACGAAGGTCTCGGCCCGTGAGAGCCGGCAGCCGTCGACGATGCTGGCGTGGTTCAACTCGTCGGAGAAGACGACCTCTCCGCGGCCCGCGAGCGCCGCGATCGTGCCGGTGTTGGCGAGGTAGCCGGAGCCGAACAGCAGCGCCTCCTCATAGCCCTTGAAGGCGGCGAGGCGCTCCTCCAGCTGCCGGTGGCTCTCCATGCTTCCCGAGATCAGGCGTGAGCCGCCGGCCCCGGCGCCGAAGCGCAGCGCCGCGTCGGCCGCGGCCTCGCGTACGAGCGGGTGACCGGCCAGCCCCAGGTAGTTGTTCGAGCAGAGCAGCAGGACCGGTCGCCCGCCGAGCATCACGGTCGGCCCTTGCGGGCCCTCGATCAAGCGCAGGCGCCGGTGGAGCCCCTTGTCGCGAAGCTCCTCCAGCCGCTCCGCGACGTCGGTCACGTCCTAGCCGCTCCCGGCGGCGGGAGCGGGGGAGGCGGCGTTTGGATAGGGAGGCGGCTTCTTCGCCTTCTTGATCACCCGCAGCTGGGTCGAGGGGTCCCAGAAGTTGGCCTCGTCCTGGCGGTCGATCAGCTCGTCGATCGGGGTCGCCGGCGTCTCGCCGTCGAGCCAGCCGGAGCGGTTGTCCGGGCGGGGATTGGCCCCGTTGTCGGGCTGGCGCGCCACGTTGAGGCCCAGCTCCTCGAACATTGCCCGATCGTCCTCGGGCTCGGCCCCGAGGGTGGTGAGGAAGTTGCCCATCATCACTCCGTTGAGCCCGGCCTTTACGGCCAGGGGCTGCAGCTCGCCGAGGTTCTCGACCCGGCCGCCGCAGAGGCGGAAGAGCGCGCCGGGGATGATCAGGCGGAAGATCGCCACCCACTTGACGACCTCCCAGGGGTCCATCAGCGGCCGGTCGCCGAACTTGGTGCCGTCGCGCGGGTTGAGCAGGTTGATCGGCACCGAGGTCGGTTCCAGCTCGGCCAGCTCGAAGGCCATCTCGACCCGCTGTCGCGGTGACTCGCCGAGGTTGAGGATGCCACCGACGCAGGTCTCCAGTCCGGCCCCCTTGACCGCGTCGATCGTCCGCAACCGCCCCTCGTAGCGGACCGTCGTCGAGACCTCCGGGTAGTAGGAGCGCGAGGACTCGACGTTGTGGTGGACGCGCTGGATGCCCGCCTCGCGCAGGCGCTTGGCGCGCTCGGCCGACATGTGGCCGATCGAGGCGCAGCGCTTCAGGTTCGTGTGCTCGGAGACGAGCTTCGCTCCCTCGACGATCTTCTCGAAGTCGCGCTTGGAGAGCCCCTGGCCCTGGGTCACCATGCAAAAACGGTGCGCCCCCGCCGCCTCGGCGGCCCTGGCGTGCTCGAGGATCTGCTCGGGCTCCATCATCGCGTGCATCGGCGTGTCGGCCTCGGCGTAACGCGACTGGGCGCAGAAGCCGCAGTCCTCGGCGCAGCCGCCGGACTTGGCGTTGACCAGCGAGCACATGTCGGTCGAGTCGCCGAAGTTGTCGCGACGAACCTGCCAGGCCCGTTCGACCAGCTCGCCGATCTGCTCGTGGTCGGTCAGCTCGCCCAGCGCCAGCGCCTCGTCGAACGAGATGATGGAGGACATGCGGCGCAAGGCTAGGAAGCGGCCCGGACGGGTGGCGACGAGGCGCGCCGTGGTCGTCGCCCTGGCCGCCGGCGCTTTCGCGGCTGGGGCGGCCATGGGCAGCGGAGAGCCCCAGCCGTCGTCGAGTGCCGCCAGCCGCCTTTCGGCTGCGCATCTCGCCGGTCAGCGGATCGTCATCGGCTTCGACGGCCCGCGGCCGCCCAAACCGGTGCGCCGGATGATCCGGGGCGGCCGGGTGGCCGGCGTCGTCCTCTTCGCCGACAACCTGCCCGGTCGTGCCGCCACGAGGCGCCTCACGGCGGAGCTGCAGGGGATTCCCAGGCCGCCGGGCTTGCGCGCCCCGCTGCTGGTGATGACCGACCAGGAGGGCGGGCTCGTGAAGCGGCTGGATGGCCCGCCAGGCGCTTCGGCGCAGGCCATGGGCGCCCGCGGCGCCGCTTTCAGTCGTGCGCAGGGGGCCGCGACGGGCCGCAACCTGCTCGGCGTGGGTATCAACGTCGACCTGGCCCCGGTGCTCGACGTCGCCCGCCCGGGTGGCGCGATCGCCAGGACCGCTCGGGGCTTCGGGTCCTCGCCGGGCCGCGTCGCCTCGACCGCGGTCCCGTTCGCATCCGGCCTGCAGGCGACGGGCGTCGCGGCGACTGCCAAGCACTTCCCGGGCTTCGGCGCCGGGCGCCTCAACACCGACTCGGCGGTCGAACGGATCGAGCTACCTGCGTCCACGCTGCGCGAAGTCGACGAGGCGCCCTACAGGCGCTTCATCGCGGCGGGCGGCGAGCTGGTGATGCTCAGCACCGCGATCTATCCCGCACTTTCCGCCAGCCCGGCCGCTTTCTCGCGCGAGATCGCGACCGGGGAGCTTCGCGATCGTCTCGGCTTCGAGGGGGTGGCGATCACCGACGCGCTCGAGACGGTGGCGGTTCGCGACTTTGGCGGCCCGGCCAAAGCCGGCCTCGCCGCGACCCGGGCCGGGGTCGACCTGCTCCTCTTCACCGACCATCGGGCGGCGGCGCGAGCCTGGGGCGCCCTGTCCGGCGGCCTTCGCTCCGGCGCCTTGGGACGGGCGGATTTCGAGCTGTCGGCCGACCGGGTGCTGCAACTCCGCCATCGTCTCGGGCGGCGCTGAGAACGTCGGCGCGCGATCGCTACGGGTCCGGAACGGCCGCCAGCGACTCCCACAGATATAGCGAGGCGAGGCTGCGGTGCGGTCGCCAGACCTCGCCGATCTCCAGTACGCGCGTCGGCGAGGGCATCTCGTCCATCTCGTACTCGATCTGCACCGCCTTGCGGATGCCGAGGTCACCGCCGGAGAGGACATCGGGGCGTTCGAGGTGGAAGAGCAGGAACATCTCGGCCGTCCACTGGCCGAGGCCGCGCACCGCGACGATCTCGGCGATCACCTCCTCGTCGGAGAGCTCCTCGAGCTTGTCGAGCTCGAGCTCTCCTGCGAGGACATGCGAGGCGAGGTCGCGCACGTATTCGACCTTGCGGCCGGAGAGGCCGCAAGCCCGCAGGTCCTCCTCGCTCGCTTCGAGCAGCTGCTCGGGCGCGGGGGTGGTGCCGCCAAACAGGTCGCAGACGCGGCGGTAGATCGTCCGCGCCGCTTTGGTCGAGAGCTGCTGGCCGACGATCGCCCGCAAGAGAGCGCCGTAGGCGTCGGCGGGACGCTCCTCGCTACGCCGCCGCAGCCGCGTCGCGATGTCGATCTTGCCGATCCGCTCGATCAGCGCCGCCATCGTCGGGTCGGCGGCGGCCAGCTTCCGGCGCGCCGCTGCGCTCATCGGCCCTGCCAGCGCGGCTTGCGCTTCTCGCCGAAGGCGACGATCCCCTCGCGCAGATCCTCCGACGCGAAGCACGCCTCGCGCAGCTCGACCAACTCCCGCTCCTGCGCCTCGCTCAGCGTCGGGTTGGCGTTGAGCGTCTCGATCGCGCGCTTGTTGCCGCGCATCGAGAGCGGCGCGTTGGCGGCGATCGCCGCGGCGAGCTCGACCGCGGTGGCCTCCAGCTCCTCGCCGTCGACCACCTCGTGCACGAGCCCGATCTCCTCCGCCCGCGACGCCGCGAAGTTACGGCCGGTCAGGAACAGCTCCTTGGTGCGCGGCAGGCCCACGACGTCGAGGAACTTGCGCAGGCCGGTGTGGCCGTAGACGAGCCCGAGCTTGGCCGGCGGCATGCCGAGCTTGGCGCCGGCGGCGCAGATCCGCAGGTCGCAGCTGATCGCCAGCTCGAGACCGCCGCCGAGGCAGTGGCCGTTGATCGCCGCCACGGTCGGCCACGGGTGGGCGGTCAGCGCCTCCATCGCCGCGTGGAATGGGTGGGCCACTAGCGCCTCGGCATCCTGCTCGAAGCTTTCGGCGGGGATCGAGGCGATGTCGTAGCCGGCCGAGAAGGCAGGCGGTGCGCCGGTAATGATCACGCAGCGGGTCTCGATGCCGCGGTCGAGCGACGGCAGCAGCTCGGCGAGCCCGTCGAGGATCTCGTGGTCGAGCGCGTTGCGACGCTCGGGGTTGGCGATCGTGACGCGGACGACAGCCTCGGCGGGGGAGTCGAGGAGGAGCTTGCCGCCGGCGAGGCGCTCTTCGGTCATCGCGACCGCCGGGCGCTCACTCGAGCACTACGAGGACGTCGCCTTCGCTCACCGACTGGCCCTCCTCGCAGCGGATCTCCTTGACGACGCCGTCGTCTTCTGCCTCGACCGGGATCTCCATCTTCATCGACTCGAGGATGGCGACGGTGTCGCCGTCCTCGATCTTGTCGCCGACCGCGACCTCGATTTTCCAGACGTTCCCCGTGATGTGCGCCTCGATGTCCGCCATGGCGCGGGACAATATCCATCGTTCCGGTGCGCCTTTTGCACCTGTGGGGGACAAAAGGCGCACTGGAAGGCAGAATGGCCCCGTGTCCTCCGATCGGCCCGGCGCAGGCTTGGTGGTTATCGTCGCCGCTCGCAACGAGGCCGACCGGATCGCGGCGACCATCGGCGCCCTGCGGGAGGCGCTGCCCGGGGCCGCGCTCTGGGTCGCCGACGACGCCTCCGCCGACGGCACCGCCGAGGCGGCGATGATGGCCGGGGCCCAGGTGGTCAGCCGCGGCCGCCCGCACGGCAAGGGCGCCAACGTCACCGCCGCTGCCGAGGCGGCGCTGAGCGCCGAGCCGGCGCCGCAGCTCGTCCTCCTCTGCGACGGCGACCTCGGCGCCTCGGCGGCGGAACTGGTGCCGCTAGTCGAGGCGGTCGAGCGCGGCGAGTGCGACCTCGCCGTCGCCGCCTTTCGCCGCCGCGTCGGCGGCGGCTTC
>DASTYR010000105.1:0-2038 GCA_035764795.1 Solirubrobacterales bacterium
GGAGAGGAGACCGCGAAGAGCGCGTTCTCCCTCGTGGCGCGGACCCTTTCAGCTGGCGTCGACGGATGTCAACCGATGCTGCGAAAGCATTAGACCGTTCGGCCACGCGCCTCGGCCTCATCCGCCGCATCGGCCAAGCGCTCGACGAGACGGGCGAAGTGCTGGATCCCCTCGTCGACCTTGCCGTACTGGCCGGCCGCGTAGCGCGCGTAGACGCCCTCGAGGATGATCGCCAGCTTCCAGTAGCCGAGCGCGACGAAGAAGTCGAGGTCGGAGAGGTCGCGGCCGGAGCGCTCTGCGTAGCGGGCCGCCACCTCCTCACGGCTGGGGAAGCCAGGTGCCATCGTCGCCGGCTGGCCGAGTGCCACCCCCTCCTCGCCCGCTTCGGGCCAGTAGACCATCAGCAGGCCGACGTCGGCCAGCGGGTCGCCGAGCGTGCACAGCTCCCAATCGACCACCGCGGCCACCTCGCCCTCGGGCGTGAGGATCATGTTGTCGAGCCGGTAGTCGCCATGGACGATCGTCGCCGGTCCCTGCTCGGGAATACGAGCCGACAGTCGCTCGTGGACAGCATCGATCGCCGCCAGCTCGCGCGTCTTCGACTTCTCCCACTGGCCGTGCCAGCGGCGCAGTTGGCGCGCCACGTAGTCCTCCTTGCGGCCGAGGTCGCCGAGGCCGACCGCATCGGGGTCGACCGCATGGATCGCGACCAGCGTGTCGGCGACGCGCTCGCCGATCGCCCGCCGATCGTCCTCGTCGGGGAAAGCCTCGGCCTCGGCGAGGCCACGCAGGATCGGCCCCTCGACGAACTCCATCACGTAGAAGGGTGCTTCGTTCACGGTCTCGTCTTCGCAGAGGCCGACCACCGGCGCCACCGGCACCTCGGTCGGGCCCAGCGCCGAGACGACCTTGTGCTCGCGCGCCATGTCGTGGGCGGAGCCGAGCCGCTTGCCGAGCGGCGGCCGGCGCAGCGCCCAGCGGCGGCCGGCGAGGTCGCTGACGCGGTAGGTCAGGTTCGAGTGGCCGCCGGAGATCTTCTCGAAGGTGAGCGGCGGCTCGGCGCCCTCGACGTGGTCGGCGAACCACGCCTCGACGGCGGCCGGATCGATGCCGGGCGGTGCCTCGACAGCACCGTCCGCCGTGCCGGTAGCCTCGTCGCTCATCGGCTCGCAAGCATATTCCCGCAGACGCCTCCGGCTCAGTCCCTCGCTCGCCAACCGACTGACGATCGGCTTCGCGATCGCCTTTGCGGTGCTAACCGGCCTGGCGATGATCGGCGTTGCCCGCTTCCTGCAGCAGCGCCAGGACTTCGAGGACGCGACGGCGCGCTCCTACCGAATCGAGATCCAGGCGCGCGACCGCCTTTCCCGCGGCCGGCAGCCCGCTCAGGCACGCCGTCAGGTAATCCAGGAGCAGCGCCACCGCCAGGCGCTCCGCAACGAGATTGACGACCAGACGCGCGACACGGCGCTGCTCGTCGGCGCCGGACTGATCGCCGGCCTGACCGGTGCCGCGCTCCTCTTCAGCGGCCTGATCTCGTCGATGCGCCGGCCGCTCGAGGATCTGGTCGAGGCCTCCGAACGGCTGGCCGGCGGCGACCTCGAGGCGCGGGTCAAGGTCGGCGGCCTCTCGGAGACCGCCCAGCTCGGCTCGGCCTTCAACGAGATGGCCGAAGAGCTGCAGCGGCGCGCCGGCGAACGCGATCAGCTCGACCGCATGAAAGACGAGTTCGTCCTCACCGCCTCGCACGAGCTGCGCAGTCCGCTGACCTCCGTACAGGGCTTCGCCGAGCTGCTGGCGCTCGAGCGCGACAAGCTTTCCCCGAAGCAGGCCGAGACGGTCGAGATCATCCTCGACAACACTCGACACGTCGTTCGCCTGCTCAACGACCTGCTCGACCTGGCCCGCAGCGACGCTGGGCGGTTGACGATCGCCGCCGTGCCGACCGAGGTCGCGCCGCTGGTCGAAGAGGCGGCGCGGACGCTGCGCGGACAGGCGGCCGCCCGCGGCCAAGAGCTGCGTGAGGAGATCGAGCCCG
>DASTYR010000106.1:0-2124 GCA_035764795.1 Solirubrobacterales bacterium
CCTCGACCGCCGCCCCGGCGAGCGACGCGCCACTCGCAAACCGGAGGAGCGACCGCCCGGGAGCGCTCCGCCCGGTCGTGCGCAGGGCGGCGAGGGTGCGGCGATGGATCTCTTCGGAATCGAAGGAGAAGAGAAGCGGACGGGTCGCGCGATAGGCGACGCGCCGCCAGGGCATCAGTCGTCGTGAGCGCGGGGGAAGGCCATCTCGACCGGTCGCAGGTCGGGGAGCGGCTCCTCGTCGTGCTCTGGCTCGGCGCCGGGGGCACCCATGAACTCGTGCCACACCTCCGTCCCGGCGGCGGGCGGGTCGTCGAGCTCCTTCAGCGCCACGATCCCCTCGAAGCGGATCACGCCCGACTGGCCGTCATCGGTCTCGAACTCGTCCTCGTACTCCTCGGCCACTTCGATGGCGCGGCCCAGCGCGATCTCCTCGTCCACGCCGTCGACCAGCACGACCCGGTCCTCGACCATGATCGGCGCCCCTTCGATGAGGTAGGCGTACCGGAGCTGGACGCTGAACCAGCCGCTCGGATCGACGACCGGCTCCAGCGCGAGCTCGTCGGTCGTCATGCGGGCGGCGGCTCCTGGCCCATCACGGTCTGTGACTGCTCGCGGAGGAACTGCTGGACGTAGTACGGGCCGAGCCCGCTCTTGCCCGATGAGCCCGAGCCCTTCCAGCCGCCGAAGGACTGGATGCCGGGCCACGCCCCGGTGGTCGCCCCGGCGCGGCGATTCACGTACACGACGCCCGCCTGGATCGTGTCCAGGAAGCGGCGGATCTGGTCGTCGTCGTGGCTGAAGATGCCGGCCGTCAGCCCATAGGCAGTCGCGTTCGACAGCTGGAGCGCCTCGTCCAGCGAGTCGACCTCGCCGACCACGATGAAGGGCACGAACAGCTCGTCCCGGAAGAGGCGATGGCTGGTCGGCAGACCGCTCACCACCGTCGGCATCGGGAAGTAGCCGCGTTCCGTCACCTCGTCGTGCAGCACCTCGCCGCCGACCTCGATCCGGCCGCCATCGGCCTTCGCCTCCGCGACCGCGTTCGTGAACTTGGCCAAGGCCCGCTCGTTGATGACGGGGCCCATCCAGCTGTCGCGCCGGGTGGGGTCGCCGACCTTGATGCGGGCCGCCTTCTCGACCAGCAGGTCGAGGAACGGCCGCGCGACCGATCGCTCGACGTAGACCCGGCTGTTGGCGCTGCACTTCTGGCCGTCGAAGCCGAAGGCCGAGCGCATGACCCCCTCCGCCGCCTCGTCGAGGTCGGCCGAGGCCGTCACGATCGACGGGTTCTTGCCGCCCATCTCGGTGATGATCGGGCGTGGGTAGTCCTTCGTGAAGCCGGTGTAGAGCCGCATCCCGACCTCGTAGCTGCCGGTGAAGACCATGCCGTCGATGTCGCGGTTCTCCTCCAGCTCGGCACCCACCGTCTCGCCGGGCCCGGTGACGAGGTTGAAGACGCCCGGCTCGATGCCCGCGTCGCGCAGCGCCTCGCAGAACTTGTAGGCCATCAGCGGAGCGTCCGAGCTGGGCTTGATGACTACCGTGTTGCCGGCGATGAGCGCCCCCGCGGCGGGGCCGCCGGCGAGCGCCATCGGGAAGTTGAAGGGGCTGATCACCGCCCAGACGCCGTGCGGCTTCAGGATCGAGCGCGTGTGCTCGGCGGGGGAGAGGGAGCCCATCGGCTTGACGAAGCCGTTCGCCTCCTCCATCCCGTCGCTGTAGTAGCGCAGCAGGTCGGCCGTCTCCTCCACGTCACCGAGCGCTTCCAGGCGGTTCTTGCCGACCTCGAACGACATCAGCGCGGCGTACTCGAACTGTCGCTCGCTGATCAGGTCGGCGGCGCGGCGGATGAGCTCGAGCCGCTTCCGCCAGCCGAGGTCTCGCCAGGCCGGGAAGGCGGCGCGGGCCGCAGCGATGGCGTCGCGGACGTCCTGGCGCGTCCCCACCGGGAAGCGGGAGACGACGATGCTCGAGTCGATCGGCGAGCGGTCCTCGAACTCGGCCTCGCCGCGACGCTCCTCGGCACCGATGAGCATCGGGTACGAGCGGCCGAGCTCACCGCGGACGCGCTCGACCGCGGCGTCGAAGGCGGACTGCAGCTCCTCGTTGTCGGCCGACAGCGTC
>DASTYR010000107.1:0-3633 GCA_035764795.1 Solirubrobacterales bacterium
CTCGCGGCTCAGCCGTGGCGCAGCAGCCGTTTCACCGCGCCCATCAGCTCGGTCGTGCGCTCTTCCTGCTTCCCCTTCTCGGCGCCGATCACGCAGTGCTGGGCGTGCTCCTCGAGCAGGCCCAGCGCGACCTTGTCGAGCGCCGCCTGGATTGCGGTGATCTGGGTGAGGATGTCGATGCAGTAGCGCTCCTCCTCGACCATCCGCTCGACGCCGCGAACCTGCCCCTCGACCCGCCGCAGCCGCTTCAGCAAGGCCTCCTTGTCGGCCCGGTAGGCGGGGGCGTCGCCGCCGTCCGTGCCCGGGCTCACCTGTCTTCTCCGCTGCGGTGACCGGCACCGCCGCCGGGGTGCCCCGATCCTCCGTCCCCCTGCTGCCCGGGGTGGGCGGGCGCCGCCATCTCGGCCTCGCCGCCGTGTCCCTCGCCATCGCCGCCGCCGGCCGCCTCGGCGATCAGGACGGCACTGCCGAAGACGAAGGCGACCGCGGTGGCGATCGCGACGACGCGCACCGGTGGCCCGCCGTGGATGCCGGTCTCGTGAACGACGGCGTGGCCCTTGCCGCGGGCGATCAGGTAGCGGTTGACCGGCACGGCGATGACGAAGGCGATCGCCAGCGCGAAGGAGAGGGCACCCCAGAAGAAGACATCGCCGAGCCCCGCCTCCATCGCTCCGGGCACGCTCAGCATGATCAGGTTGTCGACGATCTCCATCGTCGCGATGCTGAGGGTGTCGGAGGCGAGGGCGATTGGGACGACCGTGCCGAGCGCCAGCCCGGCCCGTAGCAGCGGCAGGCTGGTCAGGCCGTAGCCGAAGAGGAAGGCGAGCGTGACCGCCAGCGCCACGGTGCCCCAATCGGAGAAGCCGAGCGCGGTCCCGATCGCCATCCCGGCGACCTCGCCGATCGCGCAGCCGGTCAGGCAGTGCAGCGTCGCCGAGATCGCCACGCCGGTGAGGGCGCTGCCTTCGGTCGGCATCTCGTGATGATGGTGTCCCTCGTGGTCATGGCCGTGACGATGGTGATCGTGGGCTTGGGCGCTGGTCTCCATTGGTCCTCCGAATGGGTTGCGGGCGGCCAGCGTAGCATACCCCTGGGGGGTATCGAAAACGGTTTAGGCGCCCCGCTTCTTGGTACAAGACCCCTGATGGGTTGGCGGGCGGCGACGCGGCTTGCGGCTTTGGCCACTGTCGTATCGCTCTGCCTCTATGCGGCACTTCGCGAGGCGGGCGTCCGCTAGGTGACCCGGGCACTCTGGCCGGCGGCTCGAGTCGCCCTCAACCTGATCGTCCTGCTCGCCGCTGTGGTGGCGGCGCTCTGGGTCCTCGGCCAGTTGCGGATCGTCATCGTGCCGGTGCTGTCGGCGCTGCTGCTTGCGACTTTCCTGGTGCCGCTGGCCGACTTGCTGCGGCGGCAGGGCGTGCCAAGCGCGCTCGCCACCTTCTTCGTCATGCTCGTGACGACGGCCGTCCTGGCGGCCGTGATCGTGCTGATCGCGCCGGCCTTCGTCGACCAGTTCGGCGAACTGGAGGACAGCGTCGACGAAGCGATCGCCGAGGTGGTGCGCTGGCTCGTCCAGGGACCGTTCGACCTGGCGCGCGCCGACATCGACCGCGGCGTCGACGATGCCCTCTCCTCGTTGCGCGAGAACGCCGGCGGCATCGGCCGGGGGATCCTCTCCGGCGCTGGCCTGCTAGCCGAGGTGATAGCCGGCCTACTGCTGCTGGTGGTCCTGGTCTTCTTCTTCGTCCACGACGGCCGACGCATGTGGGACTGGATCGTCTCGATGGCGCCGGAGCGCAACCGCGAGCTGGTCGACGGCGCCGGGCACGAGGTCTGGGGGACGATCGCCGGCTACATGCGCGGGGTGGCCTTCATCGCCGTGGTCGACGCCGTGCTGATCGGCATCGCACTGGCGATCATCGGCGTTCCGCTCGTCGTGCCGCTGATGGTCGTTGTCTTCCTGGGGGCGTTCATCCCGCTGGTCGGCGCGGTGATCGCCGGCGCAATAGCGGCGCTGGTCGCCCTGATCAGCGAGGGGCCGATCGCCGCCCTGATCGTCGTCGGGGCGATAGTCGCGATCCAGCAGATCGAGGGCGATCTGCTCTACCCGAACGTGGTCGGTCGCACGATCAAGCTGCACCCGGTTGCGATCCTGCTGATCCTCACGGCGGGGACCGTCGTCGCCGGCATCCTCGGCGCCCTGCTGGCGATCCCGGTCGCGGCCGGCGCCTGGACCGCCTTCGACTACGTGCGGCGTGAGCGGGAGTCGGAGCCGACGGGCAGTGGGGGCACCGCGTTCCCCGGCCCCGACTAGCGTTGGGCGGAGCCGGCTAGCCCCAGTACTTCCGCATGCGGCTCGAGCGCGGCGATGACGAAGGCGACGTGCTGGTCGAAATCCTCGCCGAGCGCGGCGACCGCCTCACGCATCTCCTCGCGGTCGACCGCGGCGGCGAAGCTCGGTTCCTTGAGCTTCTTCTTGACCGACTTCGGCTTCATGCCGGCGATCCCGGTCGGTCGAACCATCGCGACGGCGGCGATGAAGCCGGTCAGCTCGTCGACCGCGAACAGCGTCTTTGCGAGGCGCGTCTGGCGCGGCGCGCCGAGATAGGTGGCGTGGCCGGCGACGGCGTCGATCAGCTCGCGCGGATAGCCCTTCTGCTCGAACAGCTCCAGCGCGATGCGCGGGTGGCCGGTCTCGGGGTCGGGATGGCGCTCGTAGTCGAGGTCGTGGAGGATGCCGGTCACGCCCCAGAGCTCCTCGTCCTCGCCGTACTTGCGCGCATAGGCGCGCATCGCCGCCTCGACACCCAGCACGTGCCGGCGCAGCGACTCCGACCCGGTCCACTCGCAGAACAGCCCCCAGGCCTCTTCGCGACTCGGCGCGCTCACGACGCCGAGGTTAGCTCCCTCTCCTCGGTCATCAGAAGCTCCGGCGAGTGCCTCAGACGTCGAGCGACGGCTGAGGAAGCGTTCGATCGGGTGGGTCGAGTGCCCGACGGTGAAGATCTCGGGTCGCATCCCTTAGCGTCGCCCCTCCGAGCGCTCCTGCAGCACCTCGCGTTCGCGGGCGTTGCCGGCGAGTGCCGCGGCGCGGGCGAACTCTGCCGCCGCCTCTTCCTCGTGGCCCTGCCGCTCCAGCAGCTCCCCGCGGGCGGCCGGCAGCAGGTGGTAGCCGCGTAGCGCCGGCTCCTCGGCGAGCCCGTCGAGCAGCTCGAGGCCGGCGGCGGGGCCGAACGCCATCCCGACCGCGACGGCGCGGTTGAGCCGCACCACCGGCGAACCGGTGATCGCGTCGAGGGCGTCGTAGAGGGCGACTATCCGCTCCCAGTCGGTTCCCTCGGGCTCCCGCGCTCGAGCGTGGCAGGCGGCGATCGCCGCCTGCAGGGCGTAGGGGCCGAGCGGCCGGCCCAGGGCCTCGGCGCGCTCCAGCGCCGCCGTGCCGCGGCCGATCAGGACCAGGTCCCAGCGAGAGCGGTCCTGCTCCATCAGCGGAATCGCCTCGCCGCCGGGTCCGGTTCGCGCCGGGAAGCGTGCCGCCTGCAGCTCCATCAGCGCCACCAGCCCCAGCGCCTCGGGCTCCCTCGGCATCAGCCCGACGAGGATGCGGCCGAGGCGCATCGCCTCCTCGCAGAG
>DASTYR010000108.1:0-2324 GCA_035764795.1 Solirubrobacterales bacterium
GATCAACCTCGCCCACGTCGTCGGCCTCCTCCTCTTCCAGAGCGTCGGCTACGAGGGCATGTGGAACCGCTTCTTCGCCCGCCTCAGCCTGATCGGCACGCCGATCGCGATCATCGCCTCGCTGCTGCTCGGGTTGTAGGCCCGCAGCTCAGACACCCAGCGCGAGGCTGAGGCCGAACATCAGGGCGGCCCCGACGGCGAGACCGCCGCTCGGTCCGGCGAAGCGACGGCCCGCGTAGGCCTTGGGCAGCAGCTCGACGGCAATCAGGGCCAGCATCGCCCCGGCCGCGAGGGCGAAGGAGAAGGGCAGCAGCGACTCGACCTGTTCGACCAGGAGGTAGGCGACGAGGGCTCCTACCGGTTGCGGTGCGCTGGTCGCCACCGCCGCCCAGAACTGGCGGGAGCGGCCGAAGCCGGCGCTCGCCATCGGGATCGCGACGCTGGTCCCCTCCGGGACGTTTTGGAGGGCGATCGCGAGGATCACGAAGAGGCTGAGGCCAGCCCGGTCGGAGGCGAAGGCGGTGCCGATCGCGAACCCCTCGGGCAGGCTGTGGACCAGCAGGACGAAGAAGGTCAGAGCCGAGGTGCGCACACCCGGTCCGCTGCGTCCCATGAAGCTGGCGTCGGCGTCGAACCAACGCCAGGCGACTCCGAGCACGGCGGCGCCGGCCAGCAGACCGCCCGCCACCTCCGCCGCCGAGCCTTCTTCGCCCGCCGGGATCAGCAGCCCGACGAAGGATGCGACCCCCATCACGCCGGCGGCAAAGCCGAGCAGGATCGGCGTCAGTCGGGCCGCCCGGGCACCGAGGAAGAAGACGGGCACCGCACCGATCCCCGTGGCGAGGGCGGTGGCCGAAGCGGCGATGAGCAGCAGGACCACGTCCGGCATTGCCGCAACCTATTCGTGCCGGCCGACGCGTCCTGAGGGCGGCAGCGCCGCCGCGAGACCTAGTCCTTCTGCACCTCGAAGTAGAGCAGGGCGTGGTCGGAGTACCTGCCGATCCATTTCGCCTGCTCGGCCTCGTCGGAGAGTTGCGGCCAGCCGCGCACCTCCACCTCTTTGCCGCCGAACGACTTGAAGCGGAGCTGCTGGCTGGCGACGACGTGATCGAGATTGCTGCGGGCACCGCTTTTTTTGCCCCAGGTGCTGTCGGCCGTCTTGCCGAGCAGCCGCATACGGCGCTTGCCGGCGACATAGGCGAGGCGATCGAGCTCCTGCTCGGCGCTCACCCTGCCGCGCAGAAGCTTCCTGCCGGGCGGCTCCTCTTTGCCGAAGACGTAGTCGAGGCCCATCGCGTTGAGGTCGCCGAGGAAGATGAAGTTGGCGTTTCGGCGGGCGGCCTTGTCGAGGTAGTCCTTGAACTCGAGGGCCCTGTCCACCATGTCGGTCCGCAGGCCAAAGCCGCGGGCGTCGGTCATGCTGGCAACGTGGAGGAAGAGCAGCGAGTAGTCGCTGCCGTCGACGCGCACGGTCAGGAAGGCGCCGGGCCGCATGTAGGTGTCGCGACTCTGGAACTCGATCTTCTGGGTGAGAAAGGTGGTGACCCTGGAGGCGACGCCGACGAGGATCTCCTGCGTGTTCTGCCCCTCGGTGATGAAGAACGAGTAGCCCGGCAGGCCGTCCATCAGGGCGCGCCAGACCTCCTTGCCCTCGACCTCGTAGAGCGCCAGGACGTCGGCTTTCTGGGAGGCGATGAACTTGATCCGATCCCTGTTGCGGCGATCGCCTTCTTTCCAGTGTTCGCAGTTCCACGAGGCGACGCTGAACGCCTTTGCCATTCCCTCTCCCCCGATTGCTCCGGCTTTTTCGAGAAGCGAGGAGATGTATACCGGAACGAAAGGAGTTTCGCCCGCCTGGCGGAGCTCCGGTCAGTCGTCCTCGAACTCCTCCAGGTGGCCCTGGCCGGTGCGAGGCTTGGAGCCGAAGCCCTGCTGGCGGCCACCGGTGCGGACCCCCGGCGGCGGATCGCCGGGCTGGGGGTCGCCGGCGCGGCCGCGCTGCTTGGGACGGTCGCGGTCGCGGCTCGGCTGCACCCGCTTCGGCTCGCCTTTCTGCTTCGGGAAGTGCGGCGGCCAGGGCGCGTCGCCGAGGCCCTCCTCCTCGTCGCGGCGGGCCAGCTCCAGCAGCGAGCCGAGTGAGCCGGCGTGGGCGTCGATCTCCGCCGCCGGGTCACCCTCGCGCCGCAGCCGCTCCGGCACGGTGTCGAGCCGGAAATCGGCCGGCTCCGCGTCCGGCACCTCCTCCCAGCGCAGCGCGCAGGAGACGCGCGCGTCGGGCGTCGGCCGCACCGACCAGCAGGAGGCGACGGTGCGGTCGCGGGCGT
>DASTYR010000109.1:0-5944 GCA_035764795.1 Solirubrobacterales bacterium
CCCACATGGCAGCGCCAGATCACCTTGACGCCCCGCTCCTTCAGGTCGGGCACGAGGCCGAGCGGTTGGGGGTCGTGGAGGTAGACCACGTCGCCAGGCCGGATCAACCGCTCCAGATACGCCCAGTTCAGCTCGAGCGTCGCCTCGTACAGCCGTCGCTCATGCCGGCCGAGCTTGACGCCGACGCCGTTGCTGCCGTGGAGCCGGTTGTGCAGCGACTTCGTGATCGTGAAGAAGTCGGAGCCGTCGCGAAGCACGACCCAGCGCGTGTCGATGCCGGCGCCGCGCACGTAGGGCAACAGGGTCCGAAGCAGCTCAGCGACACCGCCCCCGCGTGCGGTCGAGCTGACGTGCCAGATCGCGTGGCCGGCGAAGTCGCGCCGCGCCTGCGAGGCCACCCGCTTCACCTCGGCGAACCGCCCGTCCCCGAGCAGCGGCCTGTACCGGTCGAGCCGCTGGGGCGGAATGAGCATGAACTTCGGAAGCTCCATAGCCGTCCTCTCGGTGCTCAGCCGTGCGGGCAGATGACGGCGCGGCCCTGGAGCTCTCCGGCGCGCATCTTCTCGTAGGCGTCCGCGGCCTGCTCGAGCCGGAAGCGCTCGATGTGGGCTCTGATCTTGCCCGCTTTCGCCAGCTCCAATACCTCCATCAGCTCTACAGCCGTGCCCCAATACGGCAGCGTCAGCTGGGCCTCGAAGGGGAGCGTGCCGAAGCCGAATCCGAAGCTGCCGCCGGCGAGGCCGACCATCGTCAGGTGGCCCTGGAAGCGGACAACCTTGGCGCCGAGCGCCAGCGTCTCGTCGGCGCCGACGTTGTCGACCACCAGCTCGGCGCCGTGGCCGTGGCTCAGCTCGAGGATCGCCTCGGCCGCCCCCTCGCCCGGTTCGATCGCCTCGTCGGCGCCGACCTCGCGCGCCAGCCGCAGCTTCTCGGGGGAGGTGTCGACAGCGATGATCTGGGACGGGGTCAGCTCGCGCAGGATCTGCACCGCCATGTGGCCGAGGCCGCCGACTCCGATCACCACCGCGGTCGACCCGGGCACGAGCAGGGAGAGCGAGCGCTTGATCGCGTGGTAGGGGGTGAGCGCCGCGTCGGAGAGCGGCGCCGCCTCACGCGGATCGAGGTCGCCCAGCGGCAGCAGCAGTCGCGCGTGCGGCACGAGCATGTACTCGGCCATGCCGCCGTCGAGGCCGAGGCCGCCGCCGAAGGCGCCGATCTCCGCCTGTCGTTCGCAGTAGGTCTCCGCCGAGAGACGGCAGGCACGGCAGCGACCGCAGCCCCAGGGGCCGTAGACGGCGACAGGCTCGCCGGGCTCGAGGCCTTCCACCCCGGCGCCGAGCGCCTCGACCCAGCCGGCGTTCTCGTGACCGAGCGTGAAGGGGAGGCCGAAGTTCATCGTGCCCTCCGGCCACTCCATCAGGTGGAGGTCGGAGTGACAGGCCCCGGCGCCTGCCACCTTGATCAGGACCTCACCCGGACCGGGCTCGCGGACAGCCACGTCGCGCAGCTCCGGCTCCGACTGCCAGGCGGTCAGCTGGTAGGCCTTCATCTCACCTTGCTCCCTTGGGCGCGGGCCGCGTCGAGCAGCAGCCGTCGCTCGGCTGCCGCGATCAGGCGGCGTGCCCTGTCGACGGCGTCGACGTTGACCGAGATCGCGTCGATCCCGTTCTCTACCAGGAGGCCCGCGTACTCGGGATAGACCGACGGTGCCTGGCCGCAGATCGAGGTCTGCAGGCCGAGCCCGTGGGCGCGATCGAGCAATTGTGCGATGTATTCGGTGACGGCCGGGTCGCGCTCGTCGAAGACCTCGGCCACCAGCTCCGAGTCGCGGTCGGCGCCGAGCAGGAGCTGGGTGAGGTCGTTGGAGCCGATCGAGATCCCGGCGACGCCGAGCGCCGCGTAGCGCTCGAGGTGGAAGAGGACCGAGGGCACCTCGGCCATCACCCAGAGCTCGAAGCCGGGGCGCGAGAGCAGGCCCGCCGCGTCCAGCTGGGCGCGGCAGGCCACGATCTCGCGGGGGGTCCTCACGAAAGGGAACATGAGGTGGAAGTTGGTATGACCCGCATCCCAGACGCGGGCGATCGCCTCGAGCTCCAGGCGCAGCAGGTCGGGCTCGCGCATGTAGCGCAGCGCGCCCCGGTAGCCGATCATCGGGTTTGCCTCCTCGGGCTCGAAGCGCTCGCCGCCCTGCAGGCCGCGGAACTCGTTGGTGCGGAAGTCGATCGTGCGGTAGGTGATCGGGCGCGGCGCGAGCGCCTCGGCGAAGGCGGTCAGCGAGTCCGCCATCCTGGCGACGAACTGCTCGCCCTCACCCCGCTCCAGCAGCAGGCGAGGATGGACCCCGCCCAGCGCCTCGACGACCATCAGCTCGGCGCGCAGCAGGCCCACCCCGTCGACGTCGAGGCCCGCAACCCGGTCCAGCTGGGAGGGCTCGGAGAGGTTGACGAGCACCTTGGTCGCGGTGACCGGTGACGCCGGCCCGCTTGCCGGCGCGGCCGCCGGAGCCTCGGCGGGAGACGGTTGTTGTGAGGCTCCGGCGGTCACGGTTCCTTTTCCTGCATCGACGGTCACGAGCTGACCGTCGCGCAGCTCCTCGGTGGCATCGGCGGTCCCGACCACGCAGGGGATGCCCAGCTCGCGGGAGACGATCGCCGCGTGGCAGGTCATGCCGCCGGAGTCGGTGACGATCGCCGCCGCCCGGCGCATCAGCGGCACCCAGTCAGGCGCCGTCATGTGCGTGACCAGGACATCACCCTCAGCCAGGGCGGCGGCGTCCTCGCGCGAGGCGACGACGCGCACCGGCCCGCTGGCCTGGCCGGGGGCGGCGCCAAGCCCGCGCGTCAACTCTTCGCCGCGCTCCGCCGCGTCCGCGGCGCCGGTCTCACCGCCGACCGCGGTGACCGGGCGCGACTGGAGCATCCAGATCGATCCGGCCTCGTCGATCGCCCACTCGGTGTCCTGGGCGGAGCCGTAGTGGCCCTCGATGCGCATGCCCAGTTCGGCGAGGCGGCGGATCTCCTCGTCGCTCAGCACCGCTCGCCGCGCCTCGTCGCCCGAAAGAGTCCGGGTCACCGTGCCGCCGTCCGGCACCGGCTCGATCGCCAGCTCCTTGCGCCGCACTTCGCGCGAGGCGATCTCCAGGCCGTCCTTGCGGACGACGTAGCGGTCGGGTGAGACCGAGCCGGAGACGACCGCCTCGCCGAGCCCGAAGGACGCCTCGACGACAAGCCGGTCGGTCGCGCCCGAGGCGGGGTCGATCGTGAACATGACACCGGCGCGCGTTGCGGCGATCTGGCGCTGGACGACGACCGCGATGTCCATCTCGGCCTGGCTGAAGCCACGCTTGGCGCGGTAGTAGACGGTGCGGGCGCCGAACAGGGAAGACCAGCAGCGACGCACCGCGGCGAGGACGGCGTCGGCGCCGCGCACGTTGAGCAGGGTCTCGTTCATGCCGGCGAAGGAGGCCGACGCGGTGTCCTCGGCGGTCGCCGAGGAGCGAACGGCGACTGGCGCCTCCGCATCCCCCTCGCCGAGTCGCAGATAGGCGTCGCGGATCGCCGTCGCCAGCGGATCGGGAAGGGGCTCGTGCTCGATCATCACTCGCACCGCGTCGGCCGCCTCGCCAAGCGCGACGGTGTCATCGACGTCGACCCCGGTCAGGCGCTCGGCGATACGGGCAAGAAGTCCGGCGTCGTCGCGGAAAAGGGCGTAGGCCGGCGCGCCGATCACGAATCCCGGCGGCACGGGGAGGCCCGCCGCGGTCAGCTCGCCGAGGTTGGCGCCCTTGCCTCCGGCGAAGGCGACGTCGGCGGCACCGACGCGCTCGAAGCGGCGCACCGCGTCGTCGTTCGCGGTCTCGCCGGTTCCCGCCCGGACCTTTCCAGCCGCTCCGCTCACGGTCGCGGCACGACCATGACGGGGCAGGGCGCCCGGTGGACCAGCTCCGTGGAGACCGAGCCGAGCAGGGTCCGGGCCAGCGGCCCGTAGCGGCGCGAGCCGGCGATCAGCAAATCGACGTCCTCGCAGGCTTCGGCGAGCTTCGCCGGCGGCCAGCCGTCGAGCCGCTTGCCTTCGGCGGCGAGGGCGGGGTCGACGGAGTTGATTGCGTCGGTGAGCAGCTTGTCCGGCTCGGGAGGGCGCGTGGACGGATAGGTGGCGAACATGCCCGCGGGCAGCGGTACGACCTCGGAGACGACGGTTAGGACCCGGATGCGACCGCGAGTCGCCCGTGCGAGCGCTTCGGCCTGTTCGAGCGCCGCCTCCGATTCCGGCGTGCCGTCGAAGGCGACGGCGATCGTCCGGATGACCTCGTGTCGCTCCTCGCGGTAGCCGCGTGGCGCGACGACGACGGCGCAGGGCGCCCCGTGCAGCAGGCCGTGGGCGACGCTGCCCATGACCGCGCGCCCGATCGCGCCCCGATGCGGCGAACCGACCACCACGAGGTCGGCTTCCTCGCGCTCGGCGTGGAGCGTCATCGCCATGGCCGGCGAGTCGCTGCCAAGGGCCTTCGTACCGACCTCGAGGCCGTCGAGGCGCCGGCGCGCCTCTTCGAACAGGGGCGTCGCCTCGCTTGGCTCCTCCTCGAGGCTGGCGTAACGGATCGGCAGCGGCGGGGTCGGCACGACGGTGGCGACGGTTATCGCCGCTCCGCATGCCGCGCCGACGACCCGCGCCAGCTCAAGTGCGTCCCGGCCGCCGTCGCTACCGTCGAAGCCGACCAGCACGCGCTTCAGGGAGATCGCCTCGCCGGCGCTCGGTCGTGCGGTGGTCTGGGCCTCGGTCATCGGTCCTCCCGGTTCGAGTTCGATCTCTCCAGGCGAATCTAGGCGTGGCCACGAGACATGTCATCGGGGGAAAAGCCCGAGCTTCGACCGGGGAATAACCCCGATGACGGGGTCATGGGCGGGCTCGACAATCGGCTGAGATGCCGGCGATCGAGTCCAAGCTCAGCCGTGGCGATGTCGCCGCTTGACGTCCAGCCGCTGCGCGGCGGCGGCGATGACTACGACGCCCTGCTCGAGCTGATCGGCGACGCGAGGTTCGTCCTGATCGGCGAGGCCTCGCACGGGACGCACGAGTTCTACCGCGAGCGGGCGCTGATTACCCGGCGGTTGATCGAGGAGCGCGGCTTCGAGGCGGTTGCGGTGGAGGCGGACTGGCCAGATGCCTACAGGGTCAACCGCTACGTCAGGGGCGCACCGGAGGACGCCGACGCCGAGGAGGCGCTGCGCGGCTTCCGTCGCTTCCCGACCTGGATGTGGCGAAACGCGGAGGTGCTCGACTTCGTCGGCTGGCTGCGCGCTCGCAACGACCGCGTCCCCGTCGAGCAGGCGGTCGGCTTCTACGGCCTCGACCTCTACAGCCTCCATGCGTCGGTCGCCGAGGTGATCGCCTACCTGGAAGGCGTCGACCCCGAAGCGGCCCTCCGGGCGGGGCAGCGCTACGCCTGCTTCGAGCGTCTCGGCGGCGAACAGCTCTACGGACACGCGGTCCGGCTCGGCATCGGAGAGTCGTGCCGGGAGGGAGTGGTCGCCCAGCTCACCGAGCTGCAGCGCAGCGCCGACGCCTACCTGCGCCGCGACGGCCTGGCCGCCGAGGCCGAGCAGTTCTACGCTGAGCAGAACGCGCGGCTTGTCGCCCACGCCGAGCACTACTACCGCTCGATGTTCGACGACCAAGACATGTCGTGGGACGTCCGCGACCGCCACATGGCCGACACGCTGTGCCGGCTGGACGAGCATCTGGCTCGCCACGGCGGCTCGCCCCGCATCGTCGTCTGGGCCCACAACTCCCACGTCGGCGACGCGCGGATGACCGAGATGGGGCGGCGGGGGCAGCTCAGCATCGGACAGCTGGCGCGCGAGCGCTGGCCAGACGAAGTGGCGCTTGTCGGCTTCACCACCTACGAGGGGACCGTCACCGCCGCCTCCAACTGGGACGCGCC
>DASTYR010000110.1:0-3609 GCA_035764795.1 Solirubrobacterales bacterium
GGGCGACGACGTCGAAGTAGATCCACCAGAGGGCGGCCACGAGGGCGATGCCGACCACCGCGGCGGCGACGATGCCGGCGTCGAGCCCGAGCTCGGCGGCGACGCCGATCGCGACGATCGACTCGCCGAGGGCGACGATCAAGATCAAGCCGTGGCGCTCGGCGAAGTGGCGTGGGGCCAGCTTCCACCCAGTCGCGTCGATGAAGAAGTAGGGAGCGCTCACGTCGAGAGCCAGAGCCAGCGCCCAGAGCCCGCCCTGGGCGAGGCCGTCGAACTTCGAGGAGAGGGCCAGCAGGCTGACGCCGACCGCAGTCCCGACCGCCAGCCCGTTGACCGAGTGGCGCAGCGCCGGGTCGTCGCGGCTGGCGATGTGGAATAGGGCGATCTGACCGACGCGGACGACGCCGTAGGCGACGGCGAAGGTGAGCGCCAGCTCGCCGAAGGCGCGCGGCACGCAGAGCGAGACGACCAGCAGGGCCGCCATCGCGCCGAAAATCGCCAGCCGCACCGCGCCCTCCTCGGGATCGACGACGCTGGTCAGCCAGGAGTACCCGACCCAGGTCCACCAGAGGACGCCGAGCACTAGCAGGCCCTGGGCGATTCCCGGCCAGGTCGGATCGTGCGCCATCAGCGCCGTGCACTGGGTCATCGCCAAGACGAAGACGAGGTCGAAGAAGAGCTCCAGCGGCGTCACCCGCTCATCTCCCCGCATCACGGCGTTGATCCGCGAGCGGCGGCTTTCGGCGACGGTCGCCATCCCCGCCATCTTGGCAAGCGCGTTGCTTGAAAGGATGCGGCTATGGCGAGCGAGCGCAAACGAGCTGAGGCGCCGCGGACCGAACGAGTCCTGCCGGGTGTATGGCGGCTGCGCCTGGCGCTGCCCTGGCCCGGCGTTCCCCACGGCAACGTCTGGGCGGTGGCCGCCGACGGCGGCGTAGTGCTGTTTGACACCGGGATCGGCGGCAAGGGCAGGCTCCGCGACTTCGAGCTGGCGCTCGCCCAGGCCGGCTTCGGGCTCGAGGACGTGCGGCTGCTCGTCTGCACGCACTCGCATACCGATCACTACGGCCTCGCCGCGCCGATCGTCTCCGCTGCCGGCTGCGAGCTGTGGATGCATCCCGCCTGGGAGCACGTACGACTGCTCGCCGACGACCCGGCGGCCGCGCTGGAGCAGCGGATCGCGGTCGCCCGCGAGAGCGGCGTGCCGGCGGCGGCCCTCGAGCGCTACCGCCAGATGCGCAGCGACTCCGAGACCGGCATCGACGCGATCGCCGAGCCCGACCGCGACCTGGTGGCTGGCGTGGAGGTTGAGACCGACCTCGGCACCTGGCGCGTCCACGAGACTCCGGGGCACGCCCCTTCCCACGTGATCCTGCACCAGCCGCAGCGCCGCTTGATGATCTCCGGCGACCACCTGCTCGGCCGCACCGTTCTCTTCTTCGACTACGGTCACACGCCCGACCCGATCGGCGAATTCCTCGGCGGCCTCGACGAGATCGAGCCGCTCGCGGTCGACCTGGTGCTGCCAGGGCACGGCCGCACCTTTCGCGAGCCCGCCACCAACATCGCCGAGGCGCGGCGCCAGGTCGACGAGCTGCTCGGGAAAGTGCGCGCCTCACTGGCGGAGGGGGAGCGGACGGCCTTTGAAGTCGTCGCCGACCTGATCGGCCCGGAGAACCTCGAATCGCCGGCGAGCGCCTGGGCGCTGCAGATCGTCCGCTCCTCGCTCGACCACCTGGCGATTCGAGGCGAGGCGGTGCAGGTCGAGGAAAGCGAGCCGCGGGTCTGGCGCCTGGCGGGATGACCAGGAGCCCCTTCCGGCTCAACTTTTTTCGAATCGAAGTGGGGGGCTGTCGCCCGGAGGTCGGCGCGAAAAAAGTACAAGCCGCCGGAAGGCGCACCTGGCCCTCCCGTTAGGCTGCCGTCCCGTGGCCAGCTTTACTCTTGTGCGCGAGGTAGGTGCCCCGCCCGAGGTCGTCTTCGACGTCTTTACCGACCACCGGCGTTACGCGGAGATCACGCCGATGCGCCGCTCCGAGCTCGAGCGCGAGGGCGAGCCGGCCCCGAACGGCGTCGGCGCGATCCGGGCGCTGCACTCGGTCGGCCCGCCGTTGCGCGAGGAAGTGATCGCCTACGAGCGGCCGAGCCGCTTCTCCTACCGGGTTCTCTCCGGCATCCCGGTTCGCGACCACGTCGGCACGGTCGAGCTGACGCCGGCGGGGGAGGGGACGAAGGTCGTTTATGCAATCCGCACCTTCTCGAGCCTGCCGTTGGTTGGGCCGGCGGTAATCGCCGTCACGCGGATGGCAGTGCAGCGACTGCTGGACGACGTCGCCGCCGAGTCCGAGCGCCGCGCTCTGACCGGGGTCTAACCGCCCGGATGGGGAAACGGATCGAGGACGGGGAGCTGCGGCGGCGGGCGATCGCCGGCCTGCGTGACGAGGTCGAAGCGTTCGGCAGCGGCCACCCCGATTCACGGCTGATCAGCGACGACGGCCTGCTCGCCTCGGTCACGCCGGCTTCGCCCCAACGCTCCCTGTTCAACTCGGCCTTCTACGAATATCCCGAGGTGCTGGTCGCCCACCTGGACGAGCTGGGCGAGACCTACGACGCCGAAGGGATCCACGCCTGGACGGTGTGGGTTCCCGACGAGGATCGCGACACGGCGCGGCTGCTTGCGGATCGCGGCCACGCGCTCGACGCCGAGCCGCGTGCGATGGCACTCGACCTCGCCGACCTGGCGACGGAGCCGCCGGCTCCGAAAGGGATAGAGCCGCGGGCCGGCGACGCGGCGACCTCGGCTGAGCTCAACGACCGTGCCTACGGCTACGGCCGCGGTGCCTTCCGCGCCGCGCTCGCCGGCGAGACGGCGATCCGCTGGCACGCCGCCTACCGGGGCGAGGAGCCGGTCTGCTGCGTCGGGACGATCGAGGTCGGTGACGACTGCTGCGTCACCGGCGTCGCAACCTCTCCCGAGCACCGCGGCGAGGGCATCGCCAGCTGGCTGCTGCACCGGGTGCTGGCCGAGGCGCGTGAGGCCGGCACGGCGAGCGCCTCACTGCAGGCGACCAAGGCCGGCGCGCCGATCTACGAACGGCTCGGCTTCCGCGACTTCGGCTTCATCGAGATGTGGGAGCTGCGGAAGTGAAGCGGGTGAAGAAACTGTGGGGCGAGCGCAAGCGGGTCTGGCGCGACCACAAGCGGCTCGTCGTCGCGATCGCGGCGGCGCTCGTCGTCCTGATCGGCGGCGGTGCGGCGCTCGCCTACGAGTTGCTGAAGCGGCCGGCCGACGTCCACAACGAGGACGTCCCCTTCGAAGCGCAGAAGCCGAAGCAGGAGCCCAAGAAAGCGAAGACGGTCAACTGGCCCTTCTTCGGCTTCGACCGCGCCCGCACTCGCTACCTGCCGGCGAAGGGAGTCGAGCCGCCTTTCCGCAAACTCTGGCGGTACACCGGCCGACCGCTGCTCGAGTTCCCGCCGATCTTCGTCGGCGGTCGCCTCTACTTCATCGACAACAGCGGCTTCGCCCGCGCCCTCGACGCCGACACCGGCAAGGTGCTGTGGAAGCGGCGGGTCGGTCGCCTCAACGCCTCCTCTCCGGCTTACGCC
>DASTYR010000111.1:0-6993 GCA_035764795.1 Solirubrobacterales bacterium
GTGGTGGTACATGCCTTCCCCAAAGATCGTCCGCCTGAATTCCCGGACGTCTACCTCGACGGAGCGGGTCCCGAAGACATCCGCTCGACCGTGCGGCGAATGAACGCCAAGGTGGTCGAACAGGCCAAAAAATCGAGCGGCGGGGGTGGTGTCGAGCTAGCGGTCGATTGCGACTCCCAGGGGCGTATCGCCGTCCACGAGCTGGAAACCGAAGGGGACGACGTGGGCACCTACTTCGCGGAAGTCTTCCGCGACGGGGCGGTCCTGCCTGAGGGCGAACCCAAAGGACGGGACGCGGTCAAGTACCTGATCTTCATCAATTACAGCGGTCTCAACGGCGAAGGAAACGGCGCAGGAGCCGTGGGAGAGCTCTTCAATGACGGGAAAAAGAGCCTGGAGAACGCAACTGCTGTTCGCTCGGCACGCGCTATAGCCGGATACACCAGACCAGGGCTGAGCGCGAAACAAAACGCTGAGATAGCAGAAGTGAGCCTGCACGAGCTCCTGCACTCATTGGGGGCCGTTCAGTCCGGAGCGCCCAATGCCAGCTTTGTGGGCCACTGCTTCGACGGCATCGACGTAATGTGCTACGAAGACGGCAGCACTGGTGGTTACAACACCGACAACTGTCCGGCTTCCCTAGGGTACGGAACTCCCACTGGCAAACCCATCGATTGCAGCTATGACACCTATTTCAATGCATGGCCTGAAACGGGCAGCCACCTGGACAAATTCTGGAACCTAGCCGGCAACGAGAACCCCTTCATGCACCCCGTCCCGGTTGCCGGCGCGCCTAAAGTGACGACCGGCGCGGCCTCTGGCGTGAAAATCGGCGGCGCGACGCTCTCTGGCACGGTCAATCCCGAAGCAAGCTTGACGAAATACCGCTTCGAATACGACACCATACCCTATACCGCTGACGGCCCGCCACACGGTAAAAGCGTCCCCACTCTTCAGGGCGAAAGCATCGGCTCGGGAACGAGTGACGTGGCGGTCAGCAGGTCGCTCGAACTCCCGGCAGCGCAAGCCACGTACCACTACCGTCTGGTGGCTTCGAGCGCCAAAGGCACCATCTATGGAGAGAGCAAAACGTTTACCACTCCTGACCCCACCCCTGAACTCACTGTGGGCTCGGCTTCTAACGTTGGTGCGTCCTCGGCGACGCTGAACGGCACGATCAATGCTAAAGGCGAAGGGGCGGCTTACGTCTTTGAATACGGTCCAACCACTAAATATGGTTCGAAAAGCGAAGTCGGATTTGTTAACTGGCCGACAAACGAAGGCATTCAACTTCAGAATGTGAGCAAAACACTGCAGGGCCTACTACCCGATACGACCTACCATTACCGTCTAGTAGGCGCCATGCTTGCCAACAACATACGGGCCGAAACCGGCGACATGACGTTCACTACGGTTGGTTACGAGACGAGGCCGGCAATCGACATTGATGCGACCCACGCGACGTTGCGTGGCATGGTCAAACCGCGTGGCGCAAATGTCACCTATCAGTTCGAATACGGAACTTCGACAGCGTATGGCTCAAAAGTTCCGTCAACGCCCAAAGCGGTCGATTCGCAGGCCGCCGAAGCAACAGTGAGCGAGGGGCTCAGCGGCCTCCAGCCGGGAACCACCTACCACTTCCGGCTGTCGATCACCGACTCGGGGGGGACGTCGTACGGCAAAGACGTCGAGTTCACGACCTGGTCGAACTGGTCCGCCCAGACCACCCCCAACCCAACCTCGCTGCCCAACAGCAAGTTCACCGACGTCAGCTGCGCCTCTTCGTCGTCGTGCTTTGCGGTCGGGCACGACGTTCGCACCACCAAGGCGATCGGCGCCACCTGGAACGGCAGCGACTGGACCCTCGCAAGCGGCGGCGAGGCACCCGACGGGCACAGTCCCAGGGCGGTCTCATGCGGCTCTGCGGAAACGTGCTGGTCGGTCGGTCAGAAAGTTGGTGGCGGCGCCTACATCCGCCTCCACTCTCAGACCGGTGGCGTCTTCTCGGCCGGCTCCCAGTTCGGTCCGACCATCCCGGCCGAAGGAACTGACCTCGCGCTGAACGGGATCTCCTGCACCGCGCAGATGGCCTGCACGGCGGTCGGCTCCTACTCCAAAGGTGGCACGACGAGGCCGCTGATCGAGACCTACTCTGGCGGGGCCAGCTGGTCGGTGAGGACGCCCGCCACCACCCTAGGTACCCTCCATGACGTCTCCTGCAAGACGGCAACGGCGTGTCTCGCGGTTGGCATGAAAGTGGTCGGCGGCACGGTTTCGCCATTTGCCGAACGCTGGGACGGCACCAGCTGGACCGCGGTCTCGGTGCCCGCTCCCGCCGGTGTCACCTCCAGCTGGCTCAGCCGCGTCTCCTGCACCTCCTCCACGGACTGCATGGCGGTCGGAACCAGCTCCGCGGGCCCCTTCGCCGCGAGATTGAGCGGTTCGACGATGGCTCTCGCGAGCACCGGCCTTCCGGCGAGCGCCAGCCTCAACGACGTCTCCTGCGCGTCTGCAAGCTCCTGCATCGCGGTCGGCTCCCAGGAAGGCAAAACCGCCGCCTACTTCTGGGGCGGAACCGGTTGGCAGGCACAGAGCTCCCCGAGCCCCAGCGGCAAATCCGCCTCGCTGGCCGGCATCTCGTGCATCTCGGCCACCAACTGCGTGGCGGTCGGTGAGGCGAGCTCGGGAGGGGAAACGGTGACGCTGGGGCAGCGATATGGCTAGCCGAGGGATAGCCACGCCGCGGGAGGCTGTGCCTGGCCGTGAGCGCGCACCAAGAGGACGACTCGCCTCTCGGCAACAGAAAAGGACTCCGTCGATGAGGCGGGTCACCAACGGGACGTATCGCAAGGGAGACTCTATGCAGCTCTGGACAACCGAACCATCGGCCACACCTCTGCCCTCGGCACTCCGCATTCTCGCCGTCCTGCTGGCGTGCGGGCTGGCGCTCGCATGTAGACCATCTGTCTCCATTGCGGAACAGGGTCCCCACGGCGTATTCGTCGATCTGCCGACCCAGGAGCTGGCACCCATCTGTCGCACCAGCGGCAACAGGATCGTCGTTGCGTTTGCTCATCCACCGGGATATGCGGAACCGGTGCCAAGCGAAACGGTGCGCAGCATCGTTCGGCGGATGAACTGGAAGATCTCCGACCAATCGTCGCAGTCGAGCAGTGGCCAGCGCGCCGCGAGGATGGCCGTCGACTGCACCGTGGGTAACGCCATCCAGGTTCACGAGATTGAGGTCACCAACTACAAATCGGCAACCATCCAGGAAGCGGCCCGCAAAACGCTGTACGGCTATCCGTCCACCGAAGACCAGGCGCCGGCGGGAACCGATGCGGTCAAGTACCTTATCTTTGCCCCCAAAGGCGGCGAATACGGCATAACCCAGCTCCGCGAAGGATATGCTGTGGGCCACAAACTCGACGCGGTGAAGAGCCGCCTCAACCAGAACGCGACCACGACCGCATTGACCGTGATCGGCGGCGGGCCCGCCGGCTGGGGAGAGCACACGGCAATTCACGAGCTGTTTCATGCGCTCGGCGCCACCCAGGGGGGCTTCAAACAGACTTCCCCGCTTGCTCCGTACTCGTCATACTTGGGCCACTGTGTAGATGGCACTGACATCATGTGCTACGAGGACGGCTCCGGCCACGCCCCGTGGGGAACGTACACCTGGACGCGTTGCCCCTACGAAACCTACGCAACCCCGGTCAAAGTCCCGATCGATTGCGGCAGCGACACGTACTTCGACGCGGCACCGGAACCTGGCAGCTGGCTGGCCGAATACTGGAACCTCGCCGGGCGCGAGAACCCTTATCTCTCCGCCGTGCCAACCGCCGCCGTCTCTGCCGTGACCAATCCCGCAACCTCTGTCACGTCTCGCAAAGCCATCCTCGAGGGGGCGGTTACCCCCAACGGGGACTACGCTTTCTACAAGTTCGAATACGGAACCACGACCGCCTACGGGGCGAGCGCGCCGGTTGCGGGCAGCTCCAAAACGCCCGGGGCCATGGTTGGCGTGACTGGCTACGGAGACAGTCCGGTGAGCGTCAGCGCCCAGCTCTCGGGGCTCACGCCCAACACGACCTATCACTACAGGATCATCGCCAAAAACGACGGAGGCCAAGTAGTCACCGGGGCCGACAAAGTGTTCACTACGACGCGGGCTCCGATTGCGGTCACGGAGGCCGCGCTGCTCGATCCGGAAAATCCGACGGGGGCGACCCTGCGCGGGACCGTCGATGCCAATGGCCTGCCGACCACCTACCAGTTCGAATACGGCACGACCACGGCTTACGGTGAAAAAGCCCCTGTGCCAGCGAAAGACGTTACCTCCGGAGCGCTGGAAGGCGGCTTGTGGCATGTGAAAGTGCCGGTCAGCGGTCTTAAAGAAGGCACGACGTACCACGCACGCCTTGTCGCGACGAATCAGGACGGTTCAGGCGACGTAGGTCAGGACATCACCTTCAAAACGCCTTCGCAACTTCCCAAAATATTTCCGGCTACGAACGTTACGTCGACCAGCGCAACGCTACGTGGCACCTATGACTTCATGGGCGTAACAGGTGTCGACCTCGCAGCCTACCTCTTCGAGTACGGCACCACCGAAAACTATGGGTCACGCGCGGGCATTACCATATTTCCGGGGGGAGGGGTCGGGTTTGTCGAAGCCGAAACCACGCTTCAAGATCTCAAACCCAACACGACTTATCACTTCAGACTGGTGGCCGGAACGGAAAAGCCGATAGTGCGGTATAACAGCCCCGACGAAGTATTTACGACGACGACGATAAGCACCAATCCGGCTACCGGCATCGACGCGACTCACGCGACTCTGCACGGCCTCGTCAATCCCGAAGGTGTGGAGACGACCTATCACTTCGAATACGACACCTCACCCTACGACGCAAGCCAAGGTCCGCATGGAACCAGCGTGCCGATGCCATCGGCCAGTATTGGCTCGGGGTTTGAGAACGTAGCGGTTGAAGAGACGCTCAGCGGTCTCGAACCGGCGACCGAGTATCACTACCGCGTGGTGGCGAAAAACGCGAATGGCACTCATTACGGCGGCGACCAGGCATTCACCACCTGGGGGAACTGGACCACCCACGCCACCGTCGATCCCAAAGCAGACGCGACGGAAGCCTCCCTCGAAGCGGTCTCCTGCAAGTCGTCGGTGTGTGTCGCCGCAGGCAGGGACGCGGAGGAGGACAAGGCGTTCGGGGAGCTGTGGCTTGGCGGCCAGTGGGTGAGCCTCTTCAACGAATCCGGCTTCTCAGGCACCCCTAAGGACGTCTCCTGCACCTCGGTGAGCTCATGCTTGGTCGTGGGCGACGATCCCAGCGAAAAAGCGGTCGTCGAGCGCTGGAGCGCGGCGTTCGGCATGTGGGAATCGCCCGGTCTTTGGGGCCGCACCGAACTTCCCCCCGTCAGTCCTGCGGGGGCGAGCACGTTCGGCCTCGAAGGGGTCTCGTGCACGGCGGCGAACGCCTGCACCGCGGTGGGCTGGTATGTCAAAGAAGGCACTCGCCGCCCCCTGGTCGAGCGTTGGAACGGCTCCTCCTGGTCGGTTCAGGAAACGCCCAGCCCCGGCACCGGAAACGCTGATCTGAGAGGGGTCTCCTGTGCCTCTGCCACGTTCTGCATGGCTGTCGGACTGATCGGAAGCCAGTCCTTCGCCATGACCTGGAACGGTGTCTCCTGGTCGCTCTCGAACGTTGCTGTCCCCGCCGGGGCGTCCTCGAGCGCGCTGACGGAGGTCTCCTGCACGAGCACCACCTCCTGTCACACCGTGGGCAGCTACAAGGAATCCAGCGGCTACCGCAAGACCCTGGCCGAGACCTGGAACGGCAGCACCTGGTCGGTGGTCTCCACCCCCAACCCGAGCGGCGCCAAAGGCGCCAATCTGCTGGGCATCTCCTGCTCGGCCGCTAACGCCTGCATCGCCAGTGGCTACTACAACACCGTGCTGACCGAAAACTCGGAACTGCTCGTAGCCGAGCGCAAAACCCTCGCCCAGGTCTGGGACGGCAGCAAATGGGCGATCCAGTCCTCGCCCAATCCGAGCGGCAGGGCCATCAGCGCTCTGAACGCGGTCTCCTGCGTCTCGGCAGCCAGCTGCCATGCCGTCGGAAGCGCGCAGACGTCCGCAGGCGGGACCGAGATGGTGACGTTGGGGGCGAGGTATGACTGAGCCGGTGCCGTCGACCCTCGGGAGGGGACTCCCGGGGGTCGTGGTGTCGCCTTAACTTTGAGGAATGCCCGAGGAGCCGCGAAAAGGGGAGCTGCGGCGGCTGCCACCCGGATCACACGGCATCCCCGCCGACGTCGTCGCCCGCAACCAGCGCGAACGCCTGATCGCCGCGATGGCGGAGGTATGCGCGGAGAAGGGATATGCGGGTGCGTCGGTCGCCGAGGTGGCGAAGCGAGCCGGTGTCTCCTCGGTCACCTTCTACGAGCAGTTCGCCGACAAGCAGGACTGCATGCTGGCGGCGCACCGGCAGCTGCTGGGGCGGCTGCTCGAGGCTTTGGACGAAGTCGACGCGCCGCTGGGAGCCCTGCTCGGGCTGCTGGCCGCCGATCCGCCGTCGGCGCGGCTGCTGACCGTCGAGATACTCGCTGTCGGCCCTGAGGGGGTGAAGCGCCACGACGCGATGGTCGAGGCGGTCGCAGAGTGCTTGCAGACCGATTGGATCCGAGCGGCGGGAGCGCTCGCCCTGATCGGCAAGCTGGCGATGGCGGGCGAAGCCGAACGGCTGCCCGAGCTCGAGGAGGGGCTGGCTCGAAACCTTTCGTAGGTTGAATTAGCTCGCCGGCTATACGAACATATGTTCGTATGAGGCCGAGATACCTGGCGTCGATTCCCCTAGCTGCGATCTCCGAGCGGCTAGGCCTGCCTGAGCGGGAGGCGAGCGCCCTGGTCGAGGCGCTGCGGCGGCTGGGGATCGAGACGCTGGGGGCGTTGGCGAAGCTGCCGGCCGGCAAGGT
>DASTYR010000112.1:0-2728 GCA_035764795.1 Solirubrobacterales bacterium
CCCAGGCGGCCGAGCTACGCGGGAAACTGCGCGAGGCCGACGCCAGCTTCCGCGTTGTCAAGAACCGCCTGACCAAAATCGCCGCCGCGAAAGCCGGCGAGGAGCGACTCGGCGAGCTGCTCGAAGGCCCGACCGCGCTCACCTTCGTGCGCGGCGACACGGCGATGGCGGCGAAGGCGATCTCGACCTTCAACAAAGAGCACGAAGTCGTCAGCTTCAAGGGCGGCTTCATGGACGGCATCGACCTCGACGAGGAGAAGTTCAAATCGATCGCCCGCCTACCCAGTCGCGACGTCCTCAACGGCCAGTTCGCCGGTGTGGTCGCCAGCCCGCTGACCGGGTTGGTGCGGGGGCTGGGCTCGATGATCCAGGGCCTCGCTTCGCAGCTGGGCCAGATCGCGGAGAAAGGGTTGGTCACTGGCGAGGGACCTGGTGCCGGGGGCGCGGGTCCTGCCGCCGAGGAGGACTCCTCGTCCTCGCAAGCTGCGGGCGAGGAGCCCACCTCGACGTCTCCCGCGCCAGAGGCCGATGAGCAGGATGGCGATGACTCCGAGGGGGGCGATGCTGGACCGGCTGACGCCCCGGTAGAGGAGCCGCCTACCGAGAGTTCGGCTCAGGCCGAGGTGCCGGCGGAGGACGATCCCTCCAAGGCCGAGGGCGATGCCGAAGAGACTTCTGAAACTGACGACGACTCAAGCAAGGAAGAGGAGTGATGGCAACCAAAGCGATCTCAACCGAGGAATGGATCGAAGAGCTGAAAGGCATCTCGGTCCTCGAGCTCTCCGAGCGGATCAAAGCGCTCGAGGAGGAGTTCGGCGTCTCCGCGACCGCGGTGGCGGCGGCTGCTCCGGCGGCTGCCGGCGCACCGGGCGCCGACGGTGACGGCGGCGGCGAAGAGGCGTCGACCGTCGACGTGGTCCTGACCGACGTCGGCGGCCAGAAAGTCCCCGTCATCAAGGTGGTGCGCGCCGCGACCGGGCTCGGCCTCAAAGAGGCGAAGGCCCTGGTCGACGAGGCCCCGAAAGCGATCAAAGAGGGCATCGAGCGCGACGAAGCCGAGAAGATCAAAGGGGAACTCGAGGAGGCCGGGGCGACCGTCGAGCTCAAATAGCCCGCAAACTGGGCGGTTTCCCTACCGCCCGGGCAGCCGGCGCGTCGCCTGTGGTATTTTTCGCGGTCGCGCGCCTGTTGTCATCCCCTGCCCTATATCCGCGCCGTATCCACGTCCCTCTGACTGTCTGAGGAGTCGCCGACCTTGGCACGTTCCAACGCTGCCCCCGTTACCCGCAGGAGTTTCTCGAGACTCAAGAACCCGCTCGAAGTCCCCCACCTGATCGATATTCAGCGTCGCTCCTTCGAAGAGCTGACCGATCCCAAGGCGGGCGGCCTCCGGGAGACCATCAACGACATATCCCCGATCGAGGACTACACGGGGAACCTGGCGATCGTCTTCGGCGACTTCAAGTTCGAGGAGCCGGCCCACACGATCGAGGAGTGCCGGGAGAAGGACATGACCTATTCGCGGCCGCTGACCGCGACGGTTGCCTTCCAGAACAAAGAGACGGGCGAGATCCGCGAGCAGGCCGTCTTCATGGGCGACTTCCCGTGGATGACCGAGCGCGGCACCTTCATCATCAACGGCACCGAGCGCGTCGTCGTAACCCAGCTGGTCCGCTCCCCTGGCGCCTACGTGATGGCGCCCAAGGACCCGGAGAAACAGGTCTTCATCGCCAACCTGATGCCGGCTCGCGGCTCCTGGCTCGAGCTGGAAATCGACAAAAAAGGCCGCGTCTACGTTCGTATCGACCGCAAGCGCAAACTGCCGGTCACCGTACTGCTGCGCGCGATGGGCTATGTCGAGGACGAGCGCATCCTGGGGATGTTCGACGACTCGGTCTACCTGAAGCACACGCTCGCCGGCGACACCGAGGCGACCCAGACCGAAGAGGGCGCCCTGATCGAGCTCTTCAAAAAGCAGCGCCCGGGCGAGCCGCCCTCGGTCGACGCCGCCAAAGCGCTGCTCGAGCAGCTCTTCTTCGACCCCAAGCGCTACGACCTGACCCGGGTCGGCCGCTACAAGCTGAACGCCCGGCTCGACCTCGACATCGACCTCGACAACCGGGTCCTCACCCACGACGACATCATCGCCCTGATCAAGGAGCTCGTCTCGCTGCCGAAGCTGCTCGGCATCCCCGAGGAGATCGACGAGGAGAACCCGATCAAGGACTACGCGGCGGAGGCGATCACCTACGCCCGCGAGCCGGTCGCCGAGCACCTCGACGAGTACGAGCACTTCGGCAACCGCCGCCTGCGCACGGTCGGCGAGCTGATCCAGGAGGCCTTCCGGATCGGCCTCTACCGGATGGAGCGCGTCGTCCGCGAGCGGCTCACCACCGAAGACGCCGACGCGATCACCCCGCAGACGATCATCAACATCCGGCCGGTTGTCGCGGCGCTGAAGGAGTTCTTTGGCTCCTCGCAGCTCTCGCAGTTCATGGATCAGACCAACTCGCTGTCCGGCCTTACCCACCGCCGACGCCTCTCGGCGCTCGGCGCCGGCGGCCTGACCCGCGAGCGGGCGCCGATCGAGGTCCGCGACGTGCACCCGACCCACTACGGCCGGATGTGCCCGATCGAGACCCCGGAGGGTCCGAACATCGGCCTGATCGGATCGCTCGCCTCCTACGCGGAAATCTCCGAGCACGGCTTCGTCACCACCCCGTACAGG
>DASTYR010000113.1:0-11401 GCA_035764795.1 Solirubrobacterales bacterium
CGAGGCCAGCGCTGCCGCGGCGTCGGGCCAGGGCTCTCCGCCGACGGCCGGCGTCGGGTGCAGAAGGCCGGCCAGCTCGACCGCGGAGTGCGATTCGGCCAGCTGCGCGATCACCGGCGTCGCCAGGTGCTGGATGTTGGCGACCTTGACCAGCTCCGGCTCGGCCGCCGCCTCTACCCAGACCGCGTGCGGGCGGAGTGCTCGCACGATGCGCTCGGCGACGATCGCCTGCTCGCGGCGGTCCTTGTCGCTGCGCAGGAGCTGCTCGCCGAGGTGGTCGTCAACGGCCGGGTCCGAGCTGCGGCGGGTCGAACCGGCGAGGGCCACGGTGGAGGCGCTCGCTCCCGAGCGGCGCACCAGCAGCTCTGGGCTGGCGCCGAGGAAGGCCGCCTCGGGGGTCCCGCAGCAGAAGCAGAAGCAGGACGGAAAGACCTGACGCAGGGCGCCGAAGACGGCGGCGGGGTCATGGGCGGCGCTCGCCTGGACCATCACCTCGCGCGCGAGCACGACCTTGCTCAGCTCGGCGCGCTCGATTCGCTCGCTTGCGGCCCTCACCGCCCGCTCGAAGTCGCCAGGCGGGTGAACGCTGCGGATTGCCGGTCGCGACATCGGATGCGGGTCGAGTAGGGGTAGCGGCTTGTCGTGCAGGCCCCCAAGGCGCCCGGCAAGACGGGCACCGGCTCGCTTGGAGTCGTCGCCCGGCTCGACGACGAGGTTCGCCGTGACGAAGGCGTCGCCGTCTTGGCGACAGAGCGAGACCTCGGGCAAGACCATCGCAGCCGGCGGGAACGAAGACCAGTGGGCTGCGGTTCCCCCGTCGGGGTCGAACGCGAAGCCGCCTGTCCAGATGGCCCCGGCCCCGGCCGGCAACCTCGTTGGTGCCTCGACGATCGCGCCTGCGCGCAGAGCCTCGCAGCGCCGCGCCACGTCACCGAAGCGGGATTCGCCGCGCGAGCGCACTTCATGCGCCGCCCCGAGCGCCGCGATCGAGAAGCCGCGGTCGGGTTGCTCCCAGCAGAACCAGCGGTCGCTCGCCAGTCGCGAGGCGAACACCGTGGCACTGGGATCGGGCGCCTCGACACGCTCGGTGGCGCTGACAAGGGTGCGCCGGCCGCGGGCGGCGGCACGCCCAGCCGCGTCGCTCAGCCGCTCTAGGAGGAGCTCAGTCGCCGCCGCGAGCGATGGCAATCTCGCCCGTCCTGACCATCTCGATCAGGCCGTGCGGGCGGATCATCCGCTCGAAGGCCTCGATCTTTTCCGCCGACCCGGTCACCTCGATCGTCATCGTGCGCCGCGCCACGTCGACGATCTTGGCCCGGAATATCTCCGCGAACTGGATGATCTCGGCTCGGTTCTCGACCGCGGCGGAGACCTTGAACATCGCCATCTCGCGGGCCACCGTCTCCTCCGGCTCCATGTCGCGGATCTTCAAGACGTTGACGAGCTTGTGAAGCTGCTTGGTCACCTGGTCGATCGGATGGACGGCACCGTCGAGGGTCAGGGTGATCCGCGAGATACTCGGGTCGTCGGTCGGCCCGACCGCAAGCGTGTCGATGTTGAAGCCGCGCCGTGAGAAGAGGCCGGCGGTCCGCGCCAGCACGCCGGGCTTGTTCTCGACCAGGATCGAGAGGATGTGCTTGCGCCCGCTCAGCTGGCCGGGGACGTGCAGGTCCTCCAATTTGACGGCTTGGGGAGTCCCGGCCTCCATCAGCGCACCGCTCCTCTGGGCGCCTCGACCATGTCGCGGGAGGCGTTGCCGGGCGGGATCATCGGGTAGCAGTTCTCTTCCTGGGCGACGCGGACGTCGAGCAGCACCGGCCCGTCGGCCTCGAGCGCCTTGACCATCGTCTCCTCGAGGTCGTCGGCGCTCTCGCACCGCATCCCGGTCGCGCCGAAGGCCTCGGCGAGCTTGACCCAGTCGGGGCTCGTGCCCATCTCGACCGCGCTGTAGCGGCGGTCCCAGAAGAGCTCCTGCCACTGGCGGACCATGCCCATGTAGCCGTTGTTCATCAGGAAGACCTTGACCGGGATGTCTTCGTTGACGCACGTCGCCAGCTCCTGGCAGTTCATGATCAGGCTGCCGTCACCGGCCAGGCAGACGACCTGCTCGTCGGGCCGGGCGACCTTGGCGCCGATCGCCGAAGGCAGGCCGAAGCCCATCGTCCCCAGGCCACCGGAGTTGATCCAGCGGCGCGGCTTCTCGAAGCCGTAGTACTGGGCGGCCCACATCTGGTGCTGGCCGACGTCGGAGGTGACGATCGCGTCGCCGCCGGTGGCACGGTGCATCGCCTCGACCATGAACTGCGGCTTGATCTCGCCGTCCTTGCCGGGCTCGTAGCGCAGCGGATGCTCCTCCTGCCAGGTCCCCAACTGCTTCCACCAGGCGTCAAGCCGCGTCGTGTCGGTTTGCAGGCGCCGGTACTCGCGGGTCAGCTCCGGCAGGACCAGCTTCGCGTCGCCGACGATCGGGATATGGGCGCCGATGTTCTTGGAGATCTCAGCCGGATCGATGTCGATGTGGATGACTTTGGCGTGCGGCGCGAACTCCGAGAGCTTGCCGGTGATGCGGTCGTCGAAGCGAGCGCCGATCGCGACGATCAGGTCGGCGTTGTCCATCGCCCAGTTGGCGGTGACGGTGCCGTGCATGCCGAGCATTCCGAGCCAGTTTTCGCCCGAGGCCGGGTAGGCGCCGAGGCCCATCAGCGTCGACGTCACCGGGAAGCGGTCGCAAGCGGCCAGCTCACGCAGCTCCTCGGCCGCATCGGCGTTGACTACGCCGCCGCCGGAGTAGAGGATCGGCCGCCGCGCGTTGGCGAGCGCCTTGGCGGCGATCCGCACCTGCTTGATGTTGCCGGCGCTCATCGGCTTGTAGCCGGCGAGCTCGACAGGCTCGGTGCGCGGCGCGTAGTCGATCTCGGCCCGAGAGAGGTCCTGCGGCACGTCGACCAGCACCGGGCCGGGTCGGCCGGTCGAGGCGACGTGGAACGCCTGGTGGACGTACTCGGGGATCTCTCGCGGATCGGTGACCTGGAAGGAGTGCTTGACGAAGGGCAGCGTCGCGCCGAGGATGTCGGCCTCCTGGAAGCCGTCGGTGCCGATCAGCTCGGTCCGCACCTGGCCGGTGACGAACACCGTCGGCGTCGAGTCCATCATCGCGTCGGCGATGGCCGTTACCAGGTTGGTCGCGCCCGGGCCCGAGGTGGCGAAGGCGACGCCGACCCGGCCTGACGCCCTCGCGTATCCCTCGGCTGCATGTCCTCCACCCTGCTCGTGACGCACCTGGATGTGCCGAATGCCAGCGTCGACGAGGGCGTCGTAGGTCGGCAGGTTGGCGCCGCCGGGGATACCGAAGATGTCCTCGACACCCTCGGCCTTGAGGCTTTCCATCAAGGCGTCGGCGGCTCTCATCGCAGGCGTACTCGCTTCGCAGTCATCGGACTCGCGATGGTACCAGCGGCCCTATGCCCTGCCAGCAGGGCTTTTCGCCGGGTTCCAGCGAGTCCGCGGGTCGATCGAGCTCTCGATCACGTTGCCCTTGTAGCGCTCGATCGCGTGGATGATCGACTCGACCAGCTCCTCACCGAGCAGCGTCGGCTCGAGGCCGAGGTCGAGCAGCTTGGTGTGGATCGCGTTGTAGTAGTGCTCTTCCTTCTCGACGCGCGGGTTGTCGCAGTGCTGGATCTCGACCGAGTAGCCGAGGTGCTCGGCGGCACCCTTGACCAGCTCGGCCAGCTCGAGCACCGAGAACTGCTCGGTGAACTGGTTGAAGACGCGGAACTCGCCGACGTCGGCGGGGTTCTCGGCGGCCAGCTCGACGCACTGCAGCGTGTCGCGGATGTTGAGGAAGCCGCGGGTCTGGCCGCCCGACCCGTAGACGGTGAGCGGGTGGCCGATAACCGCCTGTACGCAGAAGCGGTTGAGCACCGTGCCGAACACCTCGTCGTAGTCGAAGCGGGTGATCAGGCGCTCGTCGCGGGCCGTCTCGTCGGTCTGGATCCCGTAGACGACGCCCTGGTTGAGGTCGGTCGCGCGCAGGCCCCACGTCCGGCAGGCGAAGTGGATGTTGGTCGAGTCGTGGACCTTCGAGCAGTGGTAAAGAGAGGCCGGCAGCTTCGGGAACGGCAGGTTGTCCTTGCGGCCCTTGTGCTCGATCTCGATGTAGCCCTCCTCGATATCGATGTTGGGCTGGCCGTACTCGCCCATCGTCCCCAGCTTGACCAGATGGCAATCGGGGACGTGGTCGCGGATCGCGAAGAGGAGGTTGAGATTGCCGATCACGTTGCCGTACTGGGTCTCGACCGCCTGCTCGCGTGAGGCCATCGAGTAGGGCGCCGAGGCCTGCTGGCCGTAATGAACGACGGCTTCGGGACGGGTCTCGGCGACGACCGCGTCGAGGAACTCGCCCTCCTCGACCGAGCCGACGAAGCTGCGGATCGTGTTGCCGGATACCTCCGCCCAGGCCTCGATCCGCCGCTCCAGGTCGGGAAGCGGAGTCAGCGAGTCGCTGCCGACGCTCTCTACCCAGCGGCGACGGATGAAGTTGTCGACGATCGCGACCTCGTGCCCGCGGGCCGAGAACCGCAGGGCGGTCGGCCAGCCGAGGTAGCCGTCGCCCCCGAGAATGAGAACGCGCATAGCTCGCGGCAGGGTATCCGACGGAGGCGACATAACATCCCCATCGTGAGCGCCGCAGGGGCCTATGTCGAGCGGATCGCGGCGCGCCACGGGGGTCGCGCGGTGCTGGCCGCCCTGGCGGCGGTTCTTCTGTTGGGCCTCGGCCTGCGGGTGGCCGAGGCGTGGGACGGCCGGCCCCCCGTCTACGACGCGGCGGCCTACGCCAAGATCGCCGAGCGGCTTGCCAGCGGCGACGGCTTCAGCCTCGGTCCGGACGCGACGCAACCGGCCAGCAACTACTCCCCCGGCCTGCCGCTGTTCGTCGCGGGCGTCTACGAGCTGACCGGCGGTGTGCACGAGCGCTTCGCGCGCCTGGTCTTGGCGTTGATCGGCACGCTCGCCGTGCTCTTCGCCTACCTGATCGGACGTCGGCTTTCCGGGCCACATGCGGGACTCTTCGCCGCCGCCGTCGTGGCTGTGTATCCCTCTCTCCTCGAGTACCAAGGGATGTTCATGGGCGAGCCGCTGGCGGCGACGCTGCTCACGGGGGCTGTTCTGGCTTTCCTCTGGGCAGGCGATTCAGGACCGGCCGGTAGGCGCGCGGGTCCTGTCGCGGGCGCGAGGTGGCTGGTCCCGGGACTACTGCTCGGAGTCCTAACGCTAGTCCGGCCCGAGTACCTCGGGATCAGTGTCTTGCTTGCGGTGGTTGCTCTGGCCTGGGACCGTTTGGAGTGGCGGACCGGCTTCGCCAACGCAGCCATCCTCCTAACCGGTGTCGTGCTCGTCGTCGCTCCCTGGACGGTCCGCAACGCGATCGTGCTCGACCGATTCATCCCCGTTTCGACCGGCGGGGGGCAGGTGCTGTTCGCCGGGACCTATCTGCCGTCGGGCGGAGATCCCGAGCGGGTTGGCGAGGAGGTCCTCGAGCGGCATCCGGAGCTCGCGCGAGAGCTCCCCGCCGATGCTCGTCTCGAGCAGATTCTCGCTGCCCTGGCCGAGCAGCGATATCCGCAGCTGGAAAGCGACGAGGCGCTGGGACGGATGGGGCGCGAACGACTCTGGGACGACGTTAGCGAGCGGCCAGTCGAGTACGCCGGCTTCGTCGCAGCCAAGGTGTGGCGAGCCTGGTTGCAGGGCCCGCGCGACGTCATGGAGCGTCGCGGCTGGGAGCTCTTCCACCTGGCGCTGCTCGCCCTGGCCCTCCTCGGACTGGCGCTGCTCGCTCGCCGACGCCCCCGCGAGGCATTGCTCTTTGGCGTCCTGCTCCTTGCCGTGACTGGGATCGTCGCCCTGCTCGTCGCCTCACCGCGGCGCGTGTTGGTCACGCTGCCGCTGATCGCGGCCCTGGCCGGCGTCGGGGCGACGGCCGGCGCGGATAGCCTGGCGCGCAGATGGCAACGCTGAGCGCCCGGCTGCGCTCGCTCCCCGAGCGCCATGGCCGTGTCACCCTGATCATCCTTGTCGCCATCCTGGCGCTTGGCTTCGGTCTGCGCGCCTACCGTGTGGTCGAGCCGCTCGCCACCCCGGGCGACGACTCGCGCGCCTACTACGCACTGGCCAAGGGGCTATACGAGGAGGGCAGTTACGGAGCCCTCCTCCGGGACGCGAGCGATTGGTCGCCGGGCGCACCGCTCCTCTACTCGGCCGGCTTCTACGCCACGGGCGGCGCACGAGAAGGCACGGCGCGCATCATCGAGCTGCTCTGCGGGCTCGCGGCGATTGTCGTCATCTACCTGCTGGGCAGGCGCCTCAATTGCCGGCCGGCAGGGTTGATCGGCGCCTTCGGCGCAGCCGTCTACCCACCCTTCATCCACTCGACGGGAGCCCTGTTCAGCGAGCCACCGGCGATGCTTACCCTGCCGGCCGCGGTGCTCGCGTTCCTCTGGGCGGCGGAGCGTCCACCGGCCGCCTGGCGATGGCTGGTGCCGGGACTGCTGTTTGGGGCGACGGCGATGATCCGGCCGGAGTATCTGCTGGTAGGAGCAGCGTTTGCCGTGCTCGCGCTGATCTACGTAGGGCGGCAAGGTGGCTGGAAGCCCGGGTTCGTGGCGGCAGCTCTGTTCGCAGTGGCCATGGCGCTTCCCATCGCGCCGTGGACCGTTCGCAACGCGATCGTGCTCGATCGGGTCGTGCCGATCTCCACCGGCGGTGGCAAGGCGCTCTACGTCGGCACGATGCTGCCCGCCGACGGTGAATACCAGCGGGTCAAGGCGATGCTCGTCGAGCGCTATCTCGGCCGTGAGCTGGAGCCCGGCTCCGACGCGCTCGACCGGGTCCACCCCACCCCCCTCTTCGACCGCGTAGCCGCCCGTTACCCCGAGCTGCCTCGCGACGAGGCGCTCGGGAAAATCGGCAAAGAGAACCTCTACGACTACGTGGAGCAGGACCCCGTGGGCTACGCGGCGATGACTGTGCGCAAGGTCTGGCGCATGTGGAGCGGTGGCGTCGGCGAAGCGATGGATTCGACCGGCGGCCGTGTCGTCCAGGTGCTGCTCGTTCTCCTCGGCCTGGTCGGCCTGGCCCTGCTTGGCCTGCGCCGACGCTGGTGGGAGCTGGTCGCGATGGCGACCCCGATCGTCCTCGTCACCGCAGTCGGCGCCGCTTCACTCGCCGCGCCGCGGCGCAACGAGGTGCTGATGACGCTGATCTTTCCGCTTGCCGGCATCGCCCTGGCGCGACTGGGTGCGGCCATATCCTCCAGCCCGCGATGGCCCTACAAGCAGGCGTCTTCCCCCCAGAGTTGACCGCGCTCCGCGCCGCGGGCCTCGTTGCCGCGGCCGGAATCTTCCTCTTCGCGCTCCTGCGACGCCGCAGCCTGCGCAACGTCGACGGCCTGATCCTGCTCGCGACGGGCCTGGGGCTGGCGATCGTCTCCGGCACCGAACTGACCGACGCGCTCCTCTCCGCCTTCTCCTTCGAGCGCGGCAACGGCGGCCGCATCCTCGGCCTCGCCGTCTTTGCGATCTTCATTCTCTTCCTGCTCATCCTGCGGGCGCTCTCGCAGGCGGCCCGCAACTCGCGCCAGCTCGCCGCCGCCCTCGAGGGCCTCGCCTGGGAGTCGTTCCGGCAGGCGGGTCTGTCCGAGCGCTTCCGCGGCAGGGTCGCCGTCGTCGTACCCGCCTACAACGAGGCAGAGAACATCGGTCATGTGCTCGACCGGATACCAACGGCGGTCTGCGGTGTCGGGACCGCGGTGCTGGTGGTAGACGACGGCTCGCGCGACGGCACCGACGAGGTTGCGACCACCCACGGTGCCGCGGTCGCCCGCCACGTCACCAACCGGGGCGGCGGCGCCGCGCTCCGCACCGGCTATCGGCTGATGGTCGATTCCGGCGCCGAGGTCGTCGTCACCCTCGACGCCGACGGCCAGCACCTCCCGTCGGAGATGGAGCGCCTCGTCAAGCCGGTGCTCGACGGCGAAGTCGACGTCGCCCACGGCTCGCGCGTACTCGGCGAGGCCGACCGCAACCACCTCGCCCGCGAGCTGGGCATCGTCTTCTTCAATCGCTTGGTTTCAACGATCACCCGGACCCGGGTGACCGACTGCTCGAACGGCTACCGCGCCGTGCGGGCCAGCGTCCTGCCACAGCTGGTCCTGCGCCAGGAGCAGTTCCACACCTCCGAGTTCATGATCGAGGCGATCAAGCGCGGCATTCCGGCTCGCGAGATTCCGGTCACGGTCGAGCGGCGCCTCCACGGCCACTCGAAGAAGCCGGCCGTGGTCCGCTACGGCCTCGGCTTCGCGAACGCGATCTTCCGCACCTGGCTGCGCTGATCCTCGAAGAAGGCGCGGAACCGCACGGGCCGCCGCCCAACCCGCACCCGGAAGCGCGTTACGCAGCGATGACTCAGCCGCTTGTGGCGAAACGGGCGGCCGTTGCGATTGAGGTAGACCGTTCCCCCCGGTTCGAGATCGCAGGGAAGCAGGCGCACGATCAGCTTGACGAAGCGCCCCCGGCCACGGCGGGCGCTGAGGAGGACGAGCGGCCGTGGTCGCGGCGGCCCGGCGACGGGAGGTGGTACCGGGGCGCCCGCGACGGGTGGCCCCACCAACCGGTAGATCGGGCCTTCGCCTGAGACGACGTAGACGCGCCCGGCGCTGTCCTCGCCGAGGGAGACGGGACCGCTCACCGAAAGGCCCTCCGAACGATCGTCGTTTGCCGTGCCGCCGGGTCCCGCCGGCAGGACGAGCGAGCGCAGCTCGCCCTCGCAGAAGTCGGCGTAGAGGTACCTGCCGAAGAGTTCGGGGACAGTGGGGTCGCGAACGACGTAGCCGCCGGTGATCGCGCAGCCGAAGGCGGCGTCTCCTCCCGGGTCGTCGTGCGGGTAGTCGAAGACCGGGTCGGTGAAACCGGTTGCCGGACACGAGACCGGCGCGTTGAGGCCGGTGTAGGCGATGGAGCCCTCGCGGCAATCCCAGCCGTAGTTGGCGCCTGCCAGGCCGAGATCAACCTCCTCGCGACTCCCTTGTCCGACATCCCCGATCACCATCCGACCGCTGAGCTGGTCAAAGGAGAAGCGCCAGGGGTTGCGCAGGCCGTATGCCCAAATCTCCTCTATGGCACCCACCGCGCCGAGGAAGGGATTGTCCGGTGGGATTGCGTATGCCGGCGTCTCGCCGGGACGCGGTTCGATTCGCAGGATCTTCCCCAGCAGGCTGCCGAGATCCTGGGCATTGTCGTCGGGATCGCCGATCCCCCCGCCGTCGCCCGTCGAGAGATACAGATAGCCGTCGGGCCCGAACTGGAGCTGACCACCGTTGTGGTTGGCGCGGGTCGAGTGAGAGATCGTCAGGATCGGCTCGCGGATCAGACCTCCGAGCGGGCCCGGCCGGAGGGAGTCGACATGGATATCGCCGACGGCCGCGCCCGCCGCCGCGGTGCCGGTGTAGAAGGCGAAGAAGCGACCCGTGGCGGCGAAGCCGGGCGCCGGCGCGATCGAGAGCAGGCCGCGCTCGCTTTCGCAGCACTCGACGAGGGGCTCGATATCGGCGAGCAGAGCCGAGCTCGATCCTTCGACCAGCAACACCCTTCCCTCCCGCTCCGCCACAAGCAGCCGATCGGGGTTGCCCGGATCGGAGGTGACGTAGATCGGCTGGTCAAAGTCGCCGACCGGAACCAGGGTCGCGGCGCGAGCCGGGATGGCCCAGCAGAGGGCAGCCAGGCAAGCGAAGAGCAGGACTAGTTGAACCGGGCGACCGCGCATGCTTTCCCTAACGCTGGCTGATACCCAAGGTTCCGCCCTACCTCACCCCCGGATGCCGAACCTGGGCCGGGTCCGGCAGGTAGAGGTCGGTGCCGCAGCGGGGGCAGACCTGGACGTAGAGCTTGACCGCCTTGCTGCACGTCGGGCACTGTCGTTCGGGTTCGAGCTTCTCCGAGCGGTAGAGGATCACCGCGATCAGGCCAAGCGGGGGCAGCACCGTGCCGATCAACAGCCACAGCCAGAAGGAGCTGCCCTTGCCGCGGCCGATGATGCCGGTGGCTAGCCCGAAGAAGAAGGCGATGACGAGGTACTCGAATCCCACGTCGTCATTTTGGCGTCCAGGCGCGGCGGGTGCCCGATCGAGCCCAGCTCGGAGAGGTCACGGCGGAACGGCAGGCTGGCGGTCCAGTCGATCACGGCGCGTGCCTTGCGAGCGACACCGGGGATCTGGCTCATGTGGTAGGTCCGCGCCAGCCACCAGGCTGGGAAGCCGCGGAAGGTGCGGCGGCCGATCCGCCCCACGGCCTTGTAGCGACCGAGGTTGACGAAGGCGGCGCTGCTGCGGTAGCTGAAGGGCTCGGCTGAGCCAATCCCCAGCTCGGCGGCGATGTTGCGCGCCGCCACCGGCCCCTGCCGCACCGCGTGCTGGGCCGTTGGAGGACTGATGCCACCGCGTGGGTCGGGCGCCGCGGCGCAGTCGCCAATCGCCCAGACGCCGTCCATGCCGCGCACGCGCAGCTGCTCGTCAACCGGGACACGGCCCCGCTCGTCAAGCGGCACGGCGAGCTGGCGCAGGCTCGGGTTCGGCGCCACGCCGGCGGTCCAGACCACGGTGCGGGTCGGCAGGGTCTCGCCGGTCGAGAGGCGAGCGCTCTCAGCGCCCACCTCCTCGAGCGTCGTGCCGAGCCGGATGTCGATCCCCCGTCCCTTCAGCTCGCGAAGGGCGTAATCGGCAAGCGCCCGGTCGATCTCAGGCAGGACGCGGTCGGCCGCCTCGACCAATACCCAGCGCATCCCGTGCAGTCGTGCCCGCGGGTAGCACTCCATCGCATCTGCGGCGAAATCCTGCAGCTCGGCGAGCGCCTCCAGCCCGGCGTAGCCACCACCGACGAAGACGTAGGTGAGCAGCTCGTCGCGCCGCGCCGGATCCTCGGCGGCGTTGGCGGCCTCCAGCGTTTCGACCACGTGGTTGCGCAGCCAGATCGCGTCGGCGAGCGTCTTGAAGCCGATCGCGTGCTCAGCCAGGCCGGGCACCGGCAGCGCCCGTGAGACCGAACCGAGAGCCAGCAGCAGCTGGTCGTAGGGAAGCGTCTCGGTCTCGCCCTCACGGGTGCGCAGCTCGACCGTGCGGGCGCCGGGGTCGTGACCCACCACAGAGCCGAGCCGCAGATAGGTTCGGTTGAGGATCTCGCGCAGCGGCGTCACCACGTGGCGCGGCTCCAGGGTCCCGGCCGCGGCCTCCGGCAGGAACGGCGTGTAGAGGAGAAAGTTGACGTCGTTGACCAGCGTCAGCCGGGCCGACTGCCGCGGCATTATCCGCTCCAGCTCGCGCGCCGCCATCGCTCCACCGAACCCGCCTCCG
>DASTYR010000114.1:0-15053 GCA_035764795.1 Solirubrobacterales bacterium
GGGCGACTTGGAGGCACCAGTCCGTGCCGCGGCCGTAGACGTCGGCCAAATCGGCGGCGCGGAAGGTCGGGCCGATGCGGCGGCGCAGCTCGTCCTGGACGGCGCCGATGACGCGGTCGGCCCGACGCCGCTCGCGCGGGTCGCTCACGGCTTGGAGGGTGCGCCAGCCCTCCTCCCACTGGAAGAGCGCGTTCTCGAGCGGGTAGGCCATGCGAGCGAGGCTACCCGGGCTGTTGGGGCAGGTAACGGAGCGGGGCGTTGCGGGGCCCGCACTGGCCGGGTGGGAGGGGGCCATCGAGGCGCCAGACGACAACCTGACCGCTGCGCAGCAGCGGGCGGACGGCTGCTGCGCCGCGCAGCCATCCCCCCTCCGGCGAGGGGATCGGGTCGCTGGTCTCGATGAAGTTGAGAAAAGGCGCGGTGACGAGGTAGTCGAGCTCTGCCCGATTGACGGCACGGCGGAAGCCCCTGCAGTCCGAAATCGCGTTGAAGGCACCGTGGGGGCCCTCTTCGCCGATGTAGTGGACGTCGTTGGAAAGGTCGGTCCCGTAGAAGCCGTAGCCGAGGAAGCCGGCGGTGGTGCCGGCGAGGCCGATGCGGGCGTCGCGAACGGTGCGCGCCCAGCGGTAGGCCGAGTCGAGCTGCATGCCGGGGATTGCGGTCGCCGGGTCGAGGTTGCGGAAGCGGTCCTCGAGGTACTCGCGCTGGAGCGGGTAGCCGATCGCCGCGACGGCGAGGGCGAGCAACGCGAAGCCAACCGCGAGCATCCGCCGCGAGCCTCCCCAGCTCTTCGCGGCGAGAAGTGCCGCGGGCACGACTACGAGCAGCAGGGCGAGCGCCCAGCCGAAGAGACGATCGGGGTCGCGCGCGACGGCGTCTAGGCGGTCGGTGACCGCGAGCACGAAGAGGAGGGCCGCAAGGATGAACCACCATGCGCTCTGCCCGCGGGTCCTGTCGCGGCGGCCTCCCCCATGTGCTCGGCGCTTCGCGCCTGCGCTATGGGGGACCCCCGCCACCGCGCCACCCGCGGAAAGAATGCGCGGCAATGCGATCGGCAGCAGAGCGAGGCCGGCGAGCATGGCGGGGACTGCGTAGCGGAGGTTTATTCCGAAGCCCTCGGGAGCGCCCTCGGCGCCGGCGGCGGTGAGCGGGGTGAAGAGGTAGGCGAGCAGGCCGAAGAGCGCTACTCCGCCCATCCAGCGGATGATCCGCTGGCGGCCTCGGAGCAAAGCAAGCAGCCCGCCGGCGATCGCGCCGGTGAGGACCAGGGGCCAGAGGAGGCCGAACGCTTCGTGCAGCTCGGGGACGAAGTACTCGCTCCAGACGCCGGTGTCCGTGGCGTAGTGCGCGACGCTGAAGTCTGGGCGGCCGCTCTGGAGCTGCTCCGGGTGGGGCAGCGAGATCGGGCCGAGGCTCTCGAGCTGAGGCAACGGGTTGCCGGCGGCGATCAGGTTCCGCAGGTACCAGTAGCCGCCGCCGGCAAAGGCGGCGGCAAACCACCAGCCAGCAGCCGCCCAGCGTCGGCCCGTGGGTGCGAGCACCACCACAGCCACGGTCAGCGCTGCGGCCATGGCCAGGGCGGTTGACTTGGTGCCGACGGCGAGGCCGGTCGCCAGGCCGGCTATGGCGACTGGCCACCCGACCGGTAGGGACCGGGCGTCCTGGCCCGCGGGAGATGACGTACGGCGACTCGCCCAGGCGTTGACGAGGATCGCGATGGCAGCGAGGAGCAGAGCGGCTGCCATGACGTCGTTCTTAGCTGCTCCGGGCTCGCGGACGACAAGCGTGTGGCTGGAAAGCAGGATCGCGGTCGCCACAACGCTTAGCTCTCCCCTCCCGAACGGGCGTCCGATACACCACGCTGCCAGGAAGGCCATCCCCAGCCAGCCGAAGTTCAGGAGCAGCGACAGCGTGTCGCGCTCCCACAGCAGGATGCCTACAGCGTGCAGAAGCTCCGAGTTCTGCGGATAGAACCAGTTGGTGAAGACCGTGTCGGTGTAATGGAGCCCGGTCACCGAGTGGCTCTGCGCCATCTCCACCGCGAACGGCATGTGGTACCAGAGAGAGTCAAAGTTGAAGATCCCTCTGCTCATCGCGTCGGCTGCAGTTAGTCCCCAGTGCGCGAACACAGCAGCCACCACGGCAACGGCTATAGCGATCGACCACCCGCTTGGGCCGGCGGGTGGCGCCGTAGGGGGAACCGCCCTTGAGGAAGCTTTAGCTACCGGAAGGGGCGGTGGGTCCCCTGCGGCGACAGGACCCGCCGGAAGAAACCTCACGATTCCCGCCAGTGCCACCGCTGCCGCTACGAGCGTCCCGGCGTAGAGGAGGCCAAAAAGCCCCAGCAGCTCGGCAATCCAGATCAGAAGCGCTACTCCGACGACACTCTCCACGAGGCGAGCTGGCGCTCCTTCCCAGCCAGGGAGAAGCCGACGGCGCAGGAGCACCGCCGAGAAGCCCAGCGAGAGGACGAGGGCGGCCAGGAGAGCGACGCTGAGGATGTAGGAGCTGGCGCTAACCACGTGCGCTCACCCGACCCCCCTTCGAGCTCGTGCCGGTCTGGCGGTCAGCCGCCGAGGCCGCGGACGACGATCGGCGTCTCGCCTGCGGCGACCATGCCCTGGGCGCGCGCTCTGCGGCTGATCTCGATCGGATCGTCGGCGCTCTGGATACGCCGGTGCAGGCGCTTGTTTTCGTCCAGCAGCTCGTGGAATTCGGCTTTTGCCGCAGTCGTCGCGCTGTAGGTCCTGACCAGATCGATCGCCGGGTTCAAGTACGAGTAGAGGACGGCAGCGAGCACAAGAGTAAGCGCGATGCGCCCGACCCGGTCCCAGCGGATGCGGCTGCCGCTGCTGCGCGGCCCTGGCCTGCGACGGGCGGCGGGTCGGCGTTTGGGGGCGGACGCGCTGGTCTTGCGGCTCCGCGAACTGGCGGTACGGCTCCGGGCGCGTGCTGCCATGCCCGGTCCTACGCGGCCGAGCGCCGCATTCCTGCATCTAGCCGCGACGCTGGGCGAACGCCTGCAAACCGGGGAATTCTGCGGCGGAGCCGAGCTCCTCCTCGATCCGCAGCAACCGGTTGTACTTGGCGACCCGATCCGAACGCGAGGGAGCGCCGGTCTTGATCTGGCCCGCCCCGGTCGCCACCGCGAGATCGGCGATCGTCGTGTCCTCGGTCTCGCCGGAGCGATGGGAGATGACGGCGGTGTAACCGGCCTCGCGAGCTATCCGGATCGCCTCCAGCGTCTCGGTCAGCGTTCCAATCTGATTGACCTTGACCAGGATCGAGTTACCGACGCCAAACTCGATACCCCTTCGCAGGCGCTCGGGGTTGGTGACGAAGAGATCGTCGCCGACCAGCTGCACCCGCTCGCCTACCCGCTCGGTCAGCAGCTTCCAGCCGTCCCAGTCCTCCTCGTTCATGCCGTCCTCGATGGAGACGATCGGATAACGAGCGCAGGCGTCCTGCCAGTAGGCGGCCATCTCCTCGGCCGAGAGCGAGCGGCCCTCGTGCTCGAGAACGTAGGCACCGTCCTTGTAGACCTCGCTGGTCGCCGGGTCGAGCGCGATGAAGACGTCGGAGCCAGGCTCGTAGCCGGCCGCCTCAACACCGGCCAGGACGGCCTGGAGCGCAGCCTCGTTGGAGTCGAGGTCAGGAGCGAAGCCACCCTCATCGCCAACGGCCGTCGAGAGGCCCTTGGCGCCGAGGCTCTTCTTCAGCGCGTGAAACACCTCCGTGCCGATCCTCAGGCACTCCGAAAAGCTGTCGGCCCCAGCCGGGACCACCATGAACTCCTGGAAGTCGACTGAGTTGTCGGCGTGGGCGCCGCCGTTCAAAACGTTCATCATCGGCACCGGCAGAACGGTCGGCTCGCCGCCGCCATAGAGGTCAGCCAGATAGCTGTAGAGCGGCAGGTCGGCGTCGGCTGCGGCGGCCCGGGCAACCGCTAGAGAGACACCGAGGATCGCGTTAGCGCCGAGCCGGCCCTTGTTCGGCGTGCCATCGAGCTCGGTCATCGTCTCGTCGAGGGCCCGCTGTTCGGCGGCGCGTGCCCCGTTCAGCGCCGCCGCTATCTCGCCGTTGACGTTGGCGACGGCGCGGGATACGCCCTTGCCGGCCCAAATCTCGCCGCCATCGCGCAACTCGACCGCCTCGAACTCACCGGTCGAGGCACCGGAAGGAACGGCGGCCAGTCCGCGGGCGCCCGAGTCGAGGACCACTTCGGCCTCGACCGTAGGGTTGCCGCGCGAGTCGAGGATCTGGCGGGCGTGGATGGACGCGATGGCGCTCACGGGCGAGCGCGAGTCTATTCAGCCGAGAGGGCTGCCTGCGCCGTGAGCGCTATTCGCCCGTGGGGGGCGGCACGGCACCGCCGGGCGGAACCGCACCGCCGGGGGCGGCCGGTTTTTCTTCGCCCGCCGGGTGCGGCCGCTGTGCAAGCGGGTTGCCCTGCGGCGCCAGGGGCGTCACCGAGCCGGGCGTCGCCGGGATGGCCTGGAAGACGGGAGCTGGGCAGGCTTCTGGCCGGCCGCCGTCCGGATCCTCTTCGTAGCAGGCCGCCGGCGCCGTCGCAGGATGCCCGCTGGACTCGAAGTTCTCGCAGCGTTCGTTGACGTAATCGGGAGCGCAGAAGGTCCGCGAGCGCCAACGCACGTTGAAGTCGGAGACGAACTCGGTGAAAGCTTCCTGTTCGAGCTGCTGGCTCAGCTGGCTTTCGATCTGCCCTTCGACGGCTTTCAGCTCCTGAGTGGTTTCAGGCGTCGAGTTCTGGACTTCGAAGACGACGAAGCCCTGCGGGGTTTTGAGCGGTCCTTCCAGCTCGCCTTCGGGCGCGCCGGCCACCGCCGCGTCGAGCGGTTCGCCCAGCGTGCCTTCGCCGACGTTCTGCTGCAGCCCGCCTTTGCCTTTGGTGGCTGGATCTTCGGACAGCTCTTTGGCGACTTTGTTCCAGTCTTTGCTGGTGTTGCCCTCTTCGAGCTGAGCCAGCGCCCCCTCGGCTTTGGCGCGGTCTTTGTTGCGAATCAGGCGGATGTCGCGACTGGGCGGTTCGGTGAACTGGGTCGCCTTCGCCGCCTCGTAGTAGGCCTCGATGTCGCTCTTGCTCGGTTTCGGCGGGTCTTCCTGCAGCTGTTCCTGGATCTGGGTGCTGAGCAACTGCAGCTTCACACGTTCATCGATGTCCGCTTGCGTGAATTTCGATTCTTTGAGGAATTCCTGGAACTGCGCCGCGGTGGGGAATTCTTGTTCTTTGATTTTCTTGAATTCTTTTTCGACTTCGGCGTCCGTCACCTCGATCCCCATTTCGGCCGCCTGACCTTCGAGCCAAATCCCTTCGACCTTGCTCGTAAGCGCTTCTTCCTTTGCTTCTTCGTACGTTTTGCTGCCCGGTTTCGGCGCTTTTTTGGCGCCTTTCCCCGCCGCGGCCAGGAGGAGCGCGTGATCGAACTCAGCTTGGCTAACGTGACCGCTGTCGCCCGGAGCGTCCTCGACCAGGAGCACGTCGCCGTCCGGGACGCTTGGCTCGCCTAGCCCCTCGGAAGCCGCGACCGCCGCAAAGAGGCCGATCAGCAAAACGCCGAAGAGCGCCAGTGCGCGGCGGCGTGACGCCTCCGCGGGCGAGGGCCGCTGTGAGCGGCTGCTGCCTCCGCCCTTTTCAGAAGCCTTTCTCCCACCCCGCTCAGGACTCACGACGCCGGGAGCATAGCTTCTTCGACCGTCGCCGAGCTACCCGCCTCGCGCAGCGCATCGGCCAAGGCCAGCACCGCTGCCAAGCGCGCCTCGGCATCGTCGGGCACCCGCACCGAGGCGGTTTTCTCACGCCACTCGTAGAGCGCGCCCTCGACGCGCTCGCTCAGCGCTCCCGCCCCCTCGGAGTCGAGCTCCACCCCGCGCACGCTGAGCCGACCGCCGCGCAGCTCGACGCTCTCGGCCCCGGCAAGACGCAGCTCGATCCGCGCCCGCTGCAGCGCCAGCAGATTCTCGGCCTCGCGCGGCAGCGGCCCGAAACGGTCGCTGAGCTCGTCGCGGATCGCCCGCAGCTCGCCGGGGGCGCGCGCCGCGACGACCCGCCGGTGGACGTCGATCTTCGCCGCCTCGAAAGGGATGAAGGAGGCCGGCAGGTAGGCGTCGACCGGGACGTCGAAGCGCAGCGGCTCCGGCGGTTCCTCGCCCTCCCCCTCCCCTGCGGCGCGCGCCGCCGCGACCGCCTCGTCGATCATCTGGCAGTAGAGCTCGAAGCCGACCGCGGCGACGTGCCCTGACTGCTCCTCGCCGAGCAGGTCGCCGGCGCCGCGGATGTCGAGGTCGCGCATCGCGATCTTGAAGCCGGAGCCGAGCTCGGTGTGGTCGGCGAGGGTCGAGAGCCGGGCCGCCGCCTCCTCGGTCAATGACTCGGCCGACGGGTACAGCAGGTAGGCGAACGCCCGCTCGCGGGAGCGACCGACCCGGCCGCGGATCTGGTAGGCCTGCGCCAGTCCCAGCCGGTCGGCGCGCTCGACGATCAGCGTGTTGGCGGTCGGGATGTCGAGGCCCGACTCGATGATCGTCGTCGTCACCAGGCAGTCGGCCTCGCCACGCAGGAAGCCGAGCATCGTCTTCTCCAGCTGCGCCTCGTCCATCTGCCCGTGCGCTTCGGCGACGCGCGCCTGCGGCACCAAACCCCGCAGCCGCTCGGCGACCTCGGGCAGGCTGTCGATCCGGTTGTGAAGGAAGAAGGCCTGGCCGCCGCGCTCCAGCTCGCGCGCGATCGCCTTGCGAACGAGATCCTCGTCGTAGGGACCGACGTAGGTACGGACCGGGCGCCGGCCCTCGGGCGGCGTCTCGATCACCGAGATGTCGCGCAACCCTGCCAGGCTCATCTGCAGCGTGCGCGGGATCGGCGTCGCCGAAAGCGAAAGCACATCGACCTTTAGCTTCAGCTGCCGCAGCAGCTCCTTCTGCTTGACGCCGAAGCGCTGCTCCTCGTCGACGACGAGGAGACCGAGGTCCTTGGCGCGGACATCGCGCGAGAGCAGGCGGTGGGTGCCGATCAGGACGTCGACCTCGCCCGCCTCGAAGCGCTTCAGGACCGCTTTGACGTCGGCTGGCTTGCGCAGGCGGGAGACCCAGTCGAGCTCAAAGGGCAGCTCGGCCAGCCGCTCACGGAAGGTGCCGAAGTGCTGCTGGGCGAGGATCGTCGTCGGCGCCAACATCATCACTTGCTTGCCGTCGGAGGCCGCCTTGACGGCGGCGCGCAACGCCACCTCCGTCTTACCGAAGCCGACGTCGCCGCAGACCAGGCGGTCCATCGGCTGCTCAGACTCCATGTCGGCCTTGACCGCCTCGATCGCCTCGATCTGGTCGGCCGTCTCACGGAACGGGAAAGCCGCCTCCATCGTCATCTGCCACTCGCCGTCCGCGGCGAAGGCGTGGCCCTTGCGGGTCCGCCGCTCCGCATAGAGGTTGAGCAGCTCGCCGGCGATCGCGCCTGCGGCGCGGCGCGCCCGCGCCTTGAGGTTCTGCCAGCGTTTTCCGCCCAGCGCCGAGAGGGTCGGTTCGCCGCCGGCGCCGACGTAGCGGCTCAGCTTGGCGAGCTGGTCGGTGGGAACGTAGACGCGATCCTCGCCCTTGTATTCGAGGTAGAGGTAGTCGCGGGTGACGCCGCCTACCTCGCGCGTCTCGAAGCCGGCGAAACGGGCGATGCCGTGGTCCTCGTGGACGACGTAGTCGCCGACCCGCAGATCGCTGAAAGCAAGCCGGCCGCGGCCGCCCCCGGGCGCCGGCTCGGCGCGTTTACGGCGATGGACGAGGCGCCGGAAGGGATAGACGGCCAGTTTCAGCTCGGGACTGACGAAGCCCTCGCGCAGGCGCGCCTCGGCGAAGGTGAGGCCGGGGTCCGGCGAGAGCCGTCCGCCCTCGAGCAGCTTCGTGTCGAGTCGGTCGAATCCGTAGCGGGTGCGCTCACCCTCGCCGCGACTGTCGAAGGCGACGACGGTCCGGTAGCCGGAGCGGACCAGTTTTTCCAGCTCCGCCTCGGCCTCTCCGAGGTTGCGGGCCGGCGACTCGGCACGCGAGGCGCGGAAGGCGTCCTCCTCGCCGTCGGCGGCGCCGGTTAGTGCGAGGGCGGCACGTTTGGCCAGCGGCGCGGCGACGTCGACGTAAAGGTGCTTGGCGTCGTCGGCGTGCATCGCCGTCGTCGCGTCCTCCCAGTGATCGCGCAGCGCCGGCTCGATCTCCTCCGCAGCGGCGAGGATCACGGCGGCAGACTCGGGAACGAGGTCTAACGGCGGCCCGAAGCGCTCGAGCGGCAGCGCCTCGGCCGGGCTCGGCGCCTCGCTCCCCTCTTCGGCTGCCTCCATCGCGGCGAGCTCGGCCAGCTCACGGTGCTCGAGATCGAGCTCGGCGGCCGGCGCCAGCTCGACCCGCTCGGCGTCGCCCAGCGAGCGCTGGGTAAAAGTCGAGAACCAGCGCATCGACTCGACCTCGTCACCGAACAGCTCGATCCGGACCGCCCGTTCCTCGGTGGCGGGAAAGACGTCCAGGATGCCGCCGCGCACCGCGAACTGGCCCCGTTCCTCCACCTGATCGACACGCTCGTAACCGGCGGCGGCGAGGTCGCGCTCGACCTGGGAGAGGTCGATCTCCTCGCCCCGGGAGATTGCGAAGCCGGCGGGGCGCAGCTCGGCGTCGGGAACCGCCTCGGCCAGCGCCGTGGCGCTGGCGACCACGACTGCGTCCCCGCCGCCGCGCAGCGCGTCGAGCGCGTCTATGCGCAAGCCGACCAGATGTGGAGGCGGGGTGACGTGGGAGGCGTAGCCGGTCCCGCGCGAGGGATAGAAGCGGACGCGGCGCGGCGCCAGGTAGGCGCGCAGGTCGGCCGCCAGGTCGCGCGCCGAGCGATCGTCGGCGCTGACCACGAGCGCGGTCCGCTCGGCCAGCGCCCGGTCGTCCTCCAGCAGCGTCGCCAGCAGCAGCGGTCGCAACGTCGCCGAGACGCCGATGTGCGCGGCCCCGGCCCCGGCCCCGTCCGCCGCGGCGCGCACGCGAGCGGCGAGCGCGTGCAGCCGCTCGTTCTCGGCGGCGATCTCTATCAGCGGGCGCAGCGACATGGCAGCGGAAGCGCCCGGATCGGACGATCCGGGTCGCCTGGTCGATTCTACGAAGCCGGCGGCCGCGTCAGGGCCGCCCGTTGCGCAGCGCCCTGGGAACCGCGTCGCTACGGCTCGACGATGCGCCAACGGCGCTTGGCCGGCGTCCGGTCGACGTTGCCAGCGGCGTCCCTCGCCCGCACCTTGAAGACGTGCTTGCCCGGTTTCAACCCTTTGTATTTCTTGGGCGATTTGCATTTGCGGAAGGGCTTGCGGTCGAGCTTGCATTCGAAGGTCGAGCCGGGCTCGCTGGAGGAGAGGCGGAAGCGGGCCGTCTTCGCCTCGACTTTGCCTTTCGGTCCTTTGACGATGGTCGTCTGCGGAGGAACCGCATCGCCGCCGCCTCCGCCGTTCGAAGCGCCGCCCCCTCCGCTCGAGCCGCCTCCGTCGCCTTTGCAGGTGCCGACGAACGCGCAGCCTTCGTCGACGACGACGACTTGGGCCGGGACGATCGCCAGCTCCGAGGTCGCGCCCGCCGTGCTCGTCTGCGTCGCGCCGACGAACGTTCCGGCCGAGATCGCGGGATAAGTGACTTTCCATTTGCCAGCGCCGTCAGCGGTCGCCTCGGACAGGAAAGCTTCGATCTCCCCCGGCGACGCTTCCGCCTTGCGGAATACGCGCACGGTCGCTCCGGGTTCGGCGGTTCCGCTCGCGCCCTGCTGAGTTGCGATTCCGATCGTCGGCGGCAGGATGCCGCCGTTCGCGGCGTCGACCAGGTCGATGAAGAGGCCGTTGTTTTCGTCCCCGTGGTTGCGGGCGACGTGGTTCTGGCTGTCTTCGTCTTCGCTCGCAGACAAATCGACGATTTCGATCGCGTCGCCGCCGCTTTCGCGGATCGTGTTCTCGTCCTCTTTCGTGTCGCCGCCGATCAGATTTCCAGTCGAAGACAGGATCGGGAAACCGGTCGGGTCCTGGATGCGGACGCCCGCGGCGCCGGAACCGAAGATCGCGTTGTCGACGACGATGTTGAAGTCGTTTTCGATCAGGATCCCGTTGCTCGTCGATTCGCCGATCACGTTGTCTTCGATCAGATTGCCCGCGCCGGCTGGATCTCCCCGGGTGAAGATCCCCGTGCTGGCGCTCTCGATGAAGTTCGAGGCGATGTCGGCGTTGCCGAATTTGGCTTCGATCCCAACGCCACCTTCCATCCGCAGCACGTTCCCTTCTACCGCGACCGGATCGACGCCGCCCGTCCCCAGGTTCAGGCAATAGACGAAGACCCCGAGGCCGGGAGGCGTCACGTCGCCGCTCGGCGACGACCCGACCACGTTGCCGACGGCGGCGAAGCCTTCGCCATCTTCGTGGTAGATGCCAGTCCCGCCACCGCCGATGAAGTTGGCGTCACCGTTTACCGGGCCGCCGACGGTCGTGGCGTCGCTGCCACCGGCGAGGATGCCGAAGGTCGCGTTGGCGACCACGGCGGTCCCGGCCGCGGTCAGGCCGACGTAGTTGCCGTGAACCGTCGTCGGCCCGCTGGCCGGCGCCTCGTTGAGCCCGGCGCCGTTCCCGTGCAGGTCGAGACCGGTGAAGGTCGCGCCGGAGATCACGTTGCAGCCGCCGTCGCACACCGCCGAGGCCTGCTCGGCGCCTTCGATCGTGCGACCGACCTCGTTGCCCGTGGCCGCGAAACCGCCGCCCGCGGTCGAGTCGGTGATCTCTATGTCCTTCGCGTTGGCGGCCTGAGTCGTGCCGTTGGGCGCAACGCCGAAGAAGTTGCCGCGAACGACCGCGTCGCTCGCCCCCTCGATGTCAAGGCCCTCGTTGCTGTTGTTGGCGAATACGTTCCGATCGGCCGCCGTGATGCCGCCGATACTGGCGAAGTCCGAGCCGGGATCGATGAAGATGCCGGTGGTGTTGGGGCCGGCGCTGCCGTCGAGTTTGACGCCGAGCCAGTTGTTGGTCGCGGTGAAGCCGGTGGATTCGTTGACGACCGCGATCCCGATACCCGCTCCGGTTATCGCCATGCCCTTGATTTCGACGTCGTCGCTGAGCACGTCGAGGCCGACGGCGCTGCTGACGCCGGCGCAGGGCCCGGCGACCGCCGCCTCCGTCGTGCAGGGGGTGCCGTTGTCGCCGTCGATCGTCACCTCGTCGGTGATCTGGATTTCCCCGAGCGTGAGCGCGATCGTGTCGGCGAGCTGGCCGTTGAAGAGGGCGGCGAATTTGACCGTGTCTTTGACGCTGGTCGAGGCGTTCGACTCTTCGATCGCCGCCCGCAGGGTGCATTTGAGCCCGGTGCTGAGGCAGATGCCGTTGAGGCCTCCCGCATCCGCTTCGTCGGCGACGCTGTCGACGGTGAAGGTGGCGGCGGTGGTGGCGGCAGGCAGTGCGAGCAGGCAAGCGACGGCGATCAGGACAGCGACGAAGGCTTTCAAGCGATCCTCCCAGGGCAGCGCGGTGAGCGAACCGTCCGACCCTATCCGTCCCGGCCGGACGGCAAGCCGGGCCCGGAGCGCTGCCACTCGACCTGGCCAACGCCCTCGGCACGGGAGCGACCCTCGACGTCGTCCCACTCGTGCAGCATCGCCTTGAGGCGGGCCACCGCCTCGGGCGGGTGGGCGGCGACCTTGGCGGCCAGGTCGAGCGCCGCGTCCTCGGTGGCGGCGGCCGGCGCGACCTTGTTGACGAGGCCGAGGCGCAATGCCTCGTCGGCACCGATCGTGCTCGAGCTGAGCAGCAGATACTTGGCGGCGGCGAGGCCGCAGAGCGTGACGAGCCGGGCCGGGCCGACCGGCACGCCCAGCGCCGCGCCGGGGAAGCGCAGCCGCAGGTTGGAGCCGGCGACCCGCATGTCGCAGCCGATCGCGATCTCGGCTCCACCGCCGACGACGTCGCCGTGGCAGACGGCGATCGTCGGCTTGGGGAAGGCGACGATCGCGTCGTAGAGGTCGGCGAAGAGCTGCATGCGCCGCACTTTGCCCTCGGCGTCGAGCTCCTCCTTGACGTCGGCCCCGGCCGAGAGGCCCATGTGGTCGGCGGAGCTGATCACCAATGCGCGGACCGCGTCATCGCCACGCGCTGCCGCGAGGTGCTCGAGCATCTCGACCAGCATCTGAGTGTCGATCGCGTTGCGGGCCTTGGAGCGCTCGAGGCGCAGTACCGCAACGCCGCGCTCGTCGACGTCGTAGGAGGTGCGGCGGTCGGCGCTGTCGTCGGCCACGATCGGCTCCTCGTTACTCATCGGCCGGGGAACCTAGTCGGTCGACGAGGCGCTCGGCCTCGTCGGCGGCGCGCTCGACCAGCGCAGCCACCTCCTCTTGCGACTCACGGAAGCGGCCGAGCACGTGGGCTGAGACGATCTCCGGATCGGTCGAATCCGGCCGGCCCACTCCCGCCCGCACGCGCCAGAACTCGCGGGAGCCGAGGCCGCGCTCGAGGCTCTTGAGGCCGTTGTGCCCCGCCAAGCCGCCGCCCAGGCGCGCCTGGACCTCGCCGAAGGGCAGGTCGATCTCGTCATGGAGGACAACCAAGCGATCGAGCGGCACCTTGAGGGAGCCGCGCGCCGGACCGACCGAGTCGCCGGAGGCGTTCATGTAGGTCTGGGGCAGCAGGAGCGCCACCCGCGGGCCGCCGGCCCCGGTTCGTCCCTCGGCGATCAAGCCACTGAACTTCTTCTTGGCCCGCGGCAAATCCCAGCGGCGGGAGAGCTCGGCCCCGATCTCGAAGCCGATGTTGTGGCGAGTCGCGGCGTGCTCGGCACCGGGGTTGCCGAGACCGACGATCAGGATCCGGTCGCCGCCCGCGGACTCCTTCCGCTCGGCCCGGCGACCGAAGAGGGACAGCGGCTACTCCCCCTCGGAGCCGCCGGAGTCGCCCTCGCCCTCGCCCTCCTCGGCGGCTGGGGCCTCGCCCTCCTCGCCGACGAGCTCGGTCTCCTCCTCGACGGTCGTCTCGGGCTCCTCTTCGACGCGGGGCGGCGAGAGGGAGGCGATCAGGATCTCATCCGGATCGTCAGCGACGAACTTGACCCCCTCGGGGGGCGTCAGCGCGGAGAGCTGGAAGGTGTCGTTGATCTCCATCGCCGAGACGTCGGCGACGAGGCGCTCCGGAATCTCGGTCGGCAGCGCTTCGACGGTGATCTCACGGGTGACGTGCTCGAGCACGCCGCCGGCCTTGACGCCGGGGGCACCCTCGGCGCCCTCCAGCTCAACCGCGACCTCGGCCTGGATCGCCTCGTCGAGCTTCACTTCCTGCAAGTCGATGTGCTGGAGGCTGCCGCGGGTCGGGTGGTGCTGCTGGTCCTTGACGACGACCGGCACCGCTTTTTTTCCCTCCAGCTCGAGATCGAAGAGTGCCTGACCGCCGGCCAAAACCGCGCGCACCTCCCGTTCGGCGACCTGGAAGGGGCGGGCGTCCTTGCCGCCGCCATAGACGACGCCCGGGACCTGGCCCTCGCGGCGCAGGCGGCGGGAGCCGCGCGAGCCGAACTCGGCGCGGGGGGCGGCTTTGAGCTTTTCGCGGGAGCGAGCCATGCGGACGGAGGAGGATACTTGGATCGTGTCCGACGACGCCAAGATCCCCAAGGGCCGCATCCGCCGCTCGGCGAAGCTGGGCTCAATCGTCGGCGTTCAGGGTGCCCGCTACGCCGGCACCAAAGCGACCAACGTCGGCCGCTCCGAGGAGGCGAGCAAGGAGAAGCTCGAGGCGCGCCACCTGGAGACGGCGATGAAGATGGTCGGCGCGCTCGGCCAGATGAAGGGCGCGGCGATGAAGCTGGGTCAGTTCGCCTCCTTCATCGACACCGATTTCCTGCCCGACGAGTACCGCGAGATCTACCAGGAGCAGCTCTCGAAGCTGCGTACCTCGGCGCCGCCGATGCCCTGGGAGAAAGTCGAGAAGGTGCTGCTCGAGGAGTACGACGGCGAGCCGGTCTCCGAGCTCTTCGCCGAGTTCGAGCAGGAGGCATTCGCGGCCGCCTCGATCGGCCAGGTGCACCGCGCCGAGCTGCTCGACGGCCGCCGCGTCGCGGTCAAGATCCAGTACCCGGGGATCGCCGAGGCACTCGACGCCGACCTGCGCAACGCGGGAACGATCGTCCGCCTCGCTCGTGTCCTCGCCCCGGGCTTGGACGCCAAGGCGATCGCCCATGAGATCCGCGAGCGGGTGATGGAGGAGCTCGACTACGAGTACGAGGCGCAGAACCAGCGCACCTTCTCGCGCGCCTACCGCGAACACCCCTTCATCTACGTGCCGGAAGTGGTCACCCGGCTTTCGCGCCGCCGCGTCCTCGTCACCGAGTTCGTCGAAGGCATGGGTTTCGACGCGATCAAGGAGCTGCCGCACGAGGAGCGCAGCCGCTTCGGCGAGATCGTCTTCCGCGGCAGCTTCGGCTCGATCTACCACCTGCAGCACTTCAACGCCGACCCCCACCCCGGCAACTACATCCTCATGGACGACGGCCGCGTCGCCTTCCTCGACTTCGGGATGACGAAGAAGCTCGACCGCGAGCAGATCGTGCTCGAGCAGCGCGCCTTCGACGCCGCCTCGCGCGACGACCCGGAATCCTTCCGCCAGGCGCTGCACGACCTCGGCTTCGTCAAGAAGCCCTCGAAGCTCGACGCGGAACGACTGCTCGAGCACATGGGGGCCGTCGGCGGCTGGTACATCGAGGACCGCGAGATCGAAATCACGCCGCGGCGGGTGATGAAGGTCATCGAGTCGACCAACGACCCGCGCTCGGAGTACTACGACCTGATGCGGCGCGAGGCGATGCCGGCCGACGAGCTGATGGGGCGGCGGATGGAAATCGGCGTCGTCGCCGTGCTCGGCCAGCTGCGGGCGAAGCGCAACTGGCACCGGATCGCCCGTGAGTGGGTTTATGCGGACCCGCCGGCGACCGAGCTGGGCGAGCTGGAGTGGGAATACTTCGAAGAGCGCGGGGTCAAGCGCGTCCCCGGACTTGCCGAAGCAACCTGAGCAGCGGACCAC